>CAJQOR010000024.1 GCA_905479965.1 uncultured Rhizobiaceae group bacterium
TTCATTCGCATGTGCGGACATAAAACGCTCACCAATTGGAGCTTGTCCTGTTTGCACAGCACGTTTGATTTCGCCACCTTTAAACAGTGAACCACCTGGGTGAACGGTAATTTCAAGAGCACCATCTGTATACTCTTTAACTTTATCAGCAAAAACAACACCCATTTCAGAATGATAGTTTGTAGCAGCATATGCCATTGGCATATCCCATTTTTCCGCAGATGCAACACCTGAAAACGCTACTGCAGCCGCAGTTGTTGCTAAAGCTAGCTTTAAATTTCTCATTTTATTGTTCCCTTTTTTAGCTCTGTTATTATAAATTTCGATCCGCTGCATAAGCAGAAAGATCAGTGTTAATTGGTTGATTAGATGCAAGTCTAGCAAGCCATTGACCTGTTTTTGGTCCTGCAGACAAGCCTATATGCTGATGCCCATATCCCAAAATGATATTTTTAACTTTAGGGCTCACACCGATAACGGGTAATGAATCAGCTGTAGATGGTCGGTGCCCCATCCATTCTTCAATCCGATCATATTTCAGATCGGGAAAAAGTTTTGCCATTTGCTTTTTTAAAAGCTCAACAGGCGCTTTGGACGCCCTATTTTTTAGGCCGCCAAATTCCACGACCCCGGCGCAACGCATACGACCATCCATCGAGTTCACCACGAATTTGCCACTTGCCACCATGATTGGTGATCGTAGTTTAATTGATGGGTTATGATATTCAATATGGTAGCCGCGCTCAGACTCCATGGGAACAGAAACACCAAGTTGCTCGTTCCACCGACTGGTCCACACACCTGTAGTGACAATGTATTTATCCGCGGTTAGCACCCCGTCATCCGTGATGATATGTTCACAATGATCATCATCTATCTCGAAACCATGAATGGTCGCTTTTGATATTGTGCCACCGTTTTTTTCAAAATCTGCAGCAAGTGCTTTCACATAAGCTCCCGGGTCAGAAATACGGCCGTGGTTTGCGCATTGCACCCCATAGCCAAACCGACCCGCTAAATTTTCATCATACTCAGCGATCTGATCCGCAGTTCGAACCGCATAGGAATAGCCTCTGTTCTTTCGTATTTTCCAGGCGTATTTTTCTGCAGTAAACGCATCTTCGTCGTCATAGCCAAACCAATAGTCTTCCGTGCTAATGTATTTTTTCGCATCGCCATCACCCGCAACAGCCAAATGCTGATCAGGGCAATCATGCAAAAGCTCCTGTAGCGCTTTTGAAATATGATCGACCGAGCTATCATTGGCATGTTTGAGATAGCGTTTCAGAAATGGAAATAATTTTGGAAGATAAGACCATTTAACAAACAAAGGTTGATTGGGATCAAACAGCATTTTCGGCGCCTTGGCCAGAATTCCAGGAGTTGGAACCGGAACAACCGCGATTGAGGCTAATATTCCAGCATTCCCGTAGGATGTACCTTCACCCGGAGCTTGGCGGTCAACAAGCGTGACCTTATTGCCCAATCGTTGCAACCAAATAGCTGTAGAAACCCCTACAATCCCTGCACCAACGACAATTACACTTTGTTGATTTTCTTTAGTCACTCAAATTCTCCTTTGGTGAGTTTGACTTGACTGAGGTATAATTACAAATACTAATATTTTATAAGAGCATCATAAAAAGTGATATCATGATTTTTAGACAATTACAGGCATTTCATGCCGTTATCGAAAAAGGCACAGTAACTGCTGCTGCCCAAAGCCTTGGGATCTCTCAGCCGGCGATCAGTAATTTGCTTGCGCAATTGCAGGCTAAAACAAATCTCGAATTATTCAAAAAAGACCGCGGCCGGTTGGTGGCAACGCCAGAAGCGGGTATATTGTTTACTGAAATAGATACGGTGGTTCGAGGTCTGGGCCGGGTCGATCATCTTATTTCAAATTTACAAAATGAACGGGTCGGCTCGCTGCAGATCGCCTGCACACATGCCGTCTCATTCGGCTTCATGACAGGCTTGGTGTCTGAATTTGTTCGCGACTACCCCAATATCGATGTCCTTTATCAAACAAGATATTCGCAAAACATCCAGGAATGGGTCGAATCAGGTCTCGTTGAAATTGGCGTATCAGAATTGCCCGTTTTGAATGAAAATCTCTTAAGTCATCCGCTTCGTTTCATCTGCCAGCTGGCTATACCTGAACATTCCCCACTTGCAGAACATAGCGAAATCACTCCAAAGGATCTCGACAATGTTCCCTTCATCGAGATGGGTGCTGACCACATTATCAGCTATAGAATTCGGCAGTTATTTCTGGACTCCAACGCCCGCCTTCGGATTAAATGCCAGTCGCATTTATTCAGATCGCTGTTAGAATTTGTCAAAACCGGCTTGGGTGTTGCTCTAATCGATCCATTCACGCTCGCAAATGATGACGGCAAGGGTTATGTCGTGCGCCCGTTCAAGCCATCGATCTATCTTGATATGGCCATCATCCATCACAAATCCCGACCAGTATCATCTGTGGGGCTTAAATTTATTGAGCAAGTGAAGTCAAATATGTCTGAATATGGTGTGCCGATCACTTAAATTCGGGAGCCGAGCTACTTCCATTTATTATGCATGCGCTGGAACACATCAACCCCCATTTGCTTCATCATAAAGATGACATCAATCGGCACCCAGTTCTCGCGAATTAAACCTTCATGGTGATGATAAAAATCCATGACCCGCATTTGTAACAATTTACCTGTTGCACCCGAGCCTAAAAACTCCCCGTCGTGAGGCGAAACCACACTTGGCCATCCACCCGTGACTGACAAAGCTCCATCACCAACGCGGATATAATGTCCAGCATTCAGCTCTTTCATTAAATCTTCGTTCCCTTCCCACAAAGAACTGCTCATGCGATTTGGGAATGCCAGCCGAAACGGCAATTGATGGTAGTCAACAAACCCAGCAAGTGAGCGGGTCGTGCCGATACCGCTTGGGCCATACCACATCATTTTTGGATGCCAATATTTCCTTTGATCCATATTGATCAAGCCCTCACGCGTGAAATGCTCAGGTCCATTGTTGTCACCAAGCGATTTCTGCATCAAAAGTGTTTGCTTCAAATTAGCCGCCGATAGGACTTTCTCTCCAGGGATAAACTGAAGGCCAACTCCGGTAATTGGCCCTTCCCAGCGCCCCTCTTGACCTGAGCTTGGCGGCAATGGCCAAAATCCCGCCTGACG
>CAJQOR010000025.1 GCA_905479965.1 uncultured Rhizobiaceae group bacterium
ATGAGCCCAAGTGAATCTGCCATGCGTGTGCCGATCAGCACGCCCTCACCCGCTGCAAAGCCGACAAGATCACCTGCTTTGATATTATCCGAAACCCAATTGAGCCGTTCAATATCAGCAACTGAAATACCGCGAACCAATGCACCTGTTCCCGCACCACCATTGCCTGAGGCTAAGGTTTGCCCTTCAACAATGGGCAACGCCATTTGCACACCCTCAACGCCTTCAATGCGCTTAGCAAGGTTTGTGTAATCATTAAAAGGTTCATCAATGGGCTGAACAATCATATGTCCATTGATGCCAAGAATTCGGTTAATCAGCTCAGCACGAAATCCATTCATCACAGCCATAACAATGATCAATGTCGCAACGCCAAGCATAATGCCTGCAAAAGAAAACCCTGCGATGACAGAAACAACCGTTTCTTTGCGCTTTGAACGCAAATAACGCCACGCGACAAGACGTTCAAACACACCAAAAGGTTTTGACGACGGCATTTCTTTGGATTTGCTGCTCAATGGTTTCAAAGCCTTTTCTTAAAAATTATCGTGCCATTAGTTTATTAATCGCTGCTTCTAGTGTCAGGCTTTCGCGTTCGCCAGTTTTCCGGTTTTTTACTTCAACTTCACCGGTCTTCATTCCACGTGGGCCAACAATAATCTGTTGCGGAACACCGATGAGATCAGCCGTCGCAAATTTACCACCGGCGCGTTCATCACGGTCATCTAAGAGAACATCAAGACCCGCCTTTTGCAGCTCAGCATAAATCTTTGTAGATGCGTCATCACACGTTTCATCACCGACTTTCATATTGATAATTCCCACATCAAATGGCGCGACTGATTCCGGCCAAATAATACCATTTTCATCATGAAACGCTTCAATGATGGCGGGAACAAGGCGTGTTGGACCAATGCCATAAGAGCCCATATGAACCTCATGCTCGCGCCCATCTGGGCCCATAACTTTCGCGCCCATTGCCGCAGAATACTTCGTGCCAAAATAGAATATGTGGCCGACTTCGATACCACGATCAGAAACCTTTTGGTCTGCATCAATTGCATCAAACGCGCTTGCATCGTGCATTTCAGATGTCGCTGCGTAATATTCCGTCCATTGATCAAAGATCGCTTTCATCTTGGCGCGGTCTGAAAAATCAACATCCTCTGATGGAGTATCAAAATCGAGGAAATTTTTGTGACAGAACACTTCTGATTCGCCTGTGTCAGCTAGAATAATGAACTCATGGCTGAGATCACCACCAATTGGACCTGTATCAGCACGCATAGGAATGGCACGCAAACCAAGACGATCAAATGTACGCAAATATGCAGTGAACATTTTGTAATAAGCAAATTCTGCATCTTCTTTGTTCAGATCAAAAGAATAAGCATCTTTCATGATGAATTCACGCGAACGCATCGTACCAAAACGAGGTCTAATCTCATCTCTGAATTTATGTTGAATGTGATAAAGATTAAGAGGCAATTCTTTATAAGACCGCACATAAGAGCGGAAAATATCAGTGATCATTTCTTCATTGGTTGGGCCATACAACATTGGACGATCTTGACGATCGGTAATGCGCAACATTTCCTTACCATAATCATCATAGCGACCACTCTCATTCCAAAGCTCAGCTGATTGAATAGTAGGCATTAGTATCTCATGTGCGCCTGCTCTATTCTGTTCTTCGCGAATAATGGTATTCACCTTGTCCAAAACGCGTTTGCCTAGCGGCAACCAAGAATATATCCCAGCTGATTGTTGACGTATCATCCCCGAACGCAACATCAGTCTATGAGACACAATCTCAGCTTCTTTTGGGTTTTCTTTTAGAATTGGCAGAAAATATTGAGAAAGGCGCATGGCTTATCCGTATAAAAATTAAGATCCGAAAACAATATCGCTCGGAATCGGGTGTTATTTAGTCGTTGAAGACTTCTACTCTTTTAAGGCCAATCTGAAAAGCTCGAATAATAAATAGAGTTTCATCAGTTCGCTGATATTAAATCTTCGTTTTTTTTCAAACACCGTAAAAAAACGGGTGACAAATTTTCGCAAGTGGGTTAACTTCGCTCGAAAATAAGGCAGTTTTATATAAACATGCCTAAATCGCGATCAAGTCTTGGGAGGATTAGATCTCAGGCGCGCTTGTAGCGCAGCCACCGGCCGACGGGTAGAGATCCGCGACAACTAATAGCAAGGCTAATTTAGCCTTGCTTTTTTTATGACTTACCAAATCAAATAAAGCTTAGAATTTTGGGAATAGCGTCATGAAATCATCGAAGGTCACACCCAACACTTCCACCAATAGATAAAAGCAAACAAAGAACACGCTTGCGACAATTGAATTCATGATCACAATGCGACGGACTTGTAAATTTGCAGGTGCGCTTTTGGTCGTGCCAGGAACAACTTCACCCACCTCAGCTTGAGACTTGCCGGAAAACGGCAGCACCAGAAACAGCGATATCCACCACATAATAAAATAAATCGCTAAATATGTACCAATTCCCATGGCTGAATATCCTAGATCAAACTTGCTCTAATTCAATCAATGTACCTGAAAAATCACCAGGATGTAAAAACAATACAGGCTTTCCATGTGCACCAATTTTAGGCTCACCATCACCTAATACACGAGCCCCAGTTTCTATCAATTGGCTTTTTGCCGCAGCTATGTCTTCAACCTCATAACAAATATGGTGCATGCCGCCTTTTGGGTTCTTTTCTAAAAAGGCTGCGATTGGAGAAGATGCATTAATCGGCTCTAAAAGCTCAACCTTGGTATTTGGAAGTTCAATAAAAACGACAGTCACCCCGTGTTCATCAAGCTTTTGAGGTTCTGTCACATGCGCGCCGAGCATGGTTTTGTATTGGTCCGTTGCCGATTTAAGATCAGGAACAGCAATTGCGACATGGTTTAGTTTTCCAAGCATCGGACTTATCCTCCCCTACACTTTTTCAACAAAT
>CAJQOR010000026.1 GCA_905479965.1 uncultured Rhizobiaceae group bacterium
ATTGAAAATTTCCCAAACCCTGCTCGTATTCGCATCGCGCTTGGCGAAAAAGGTATTGCTGATAAGGCAAAATTTATCCCAGTTGATGTGATGAATGGCGAACATCGTTCGGATGAATTTAAAGCGAAAAACCCCGATGCATCGGTCCCATGTATGGAGCTTGAATGCGGCACCATGCTATCCCAATGCACCGCGATCACAGAATATATTGATGCTGAATATGAAAACCTGCCAGGTTATGCATCGTTAACAGGCGACACCTCAAAAGAACGCGGCGTTATCCACATGATGAACCGGAGAGCTGAAGCTAATCTTTTAGATGCTGTTGGTGCATATTTTCACTTTGCGACGCCTGGTTTGGGGCCAGAGCTTGAAACCTATCAAAACGCCTCATGGGGCAATCGTCAAAAAGACAATGCTGTTGCGACAATGAAATATCTCAATGATGTTTTGCGTGACAATGAATTTCTAGCTGGGAAGAATTTTTCAATGGCAGATATCACAGCATTTGCTGGACTTGCTTTTGCTGATTTTGCAAAAATCGATATCCCGACAGAACTTGAACATTTGATGTCTTGGCGCGAAAAAGTAGCTGCGCGCCCAAGTGTTGCGGGTTAAGGTGAGGTCAAAGGAGAATATGCCGTGAATTTAAACGCAAATTTTGATGAGCGTGTCTTGGTTCATTCAGATGAAGTTGAATGGAAAGCATCCCCGATGCCAGGGGTTGACCGCAGGATGCTGGACCGAATTGGTGATGAAGTGGCGCGCGCTACAACGATTGTACGCTATGCACCGAACAGCAAGTTTTCTGCTCATACGCATACAGGCGGTGAAGAATTCATCGTCATTGACGGTGTGTTTCAAGATGAACATGGTGATTTTCCAGTTGGCACATATGTGCGCAACCCACCAACATCAAGTCATACACCAGGGTCGGATGAAGGATGCACAATCTTTGTTAAACTCTGGCAGTTTGATCCTGAAGATCGCGCGCAAATCACCATCGATATGAACAAAAGCGTTCAAACGACAAATAATGCGGTTCTTTTTGAGGATGCGCGTGAGCATGTGTCATTTCATACGTGGCAGGCTGGCGAAGTTATATCTATCGAACTGCCCGCTGGCGGTGAGTTCCTTGTGTTAGAGGGTGGCTTTAACGAAGGGGGAGATGAGTTGCGAAAGCACTCGTGGCTGCGTTTGCCTCAAGGATCCAAATTAGATGCAATTGCTGGCAATGAAGGTGCCAAAGTTTGGATAAAAACCGGGCATTTGCCTTTCGCCGAAGCGCCAAATGTTTAATAAAAACTCGGCAGCAGCATTTTGTGCTGCCGAGAATAAATGTGCATGAACCAAAAAATAAAGTAGACCCGTTTTCCAATTAGATTTAGCTTCTAATTATGGAAAAAATCTTGATTTCAGCCTGTCTTATCGGTCGTCCTGTGCGTTATAATGGTTCTGATAAAGCCTCAGGAGCATCGGATGTTTTAAAGCTCTGGCAGGAAGAAGGGCGCTTGGTGCCTGATTGTCCAGAGGTTGCTGTGGGGTTTCCCACCCCGCGACCACCTGCAGAGATCAAGGTAAAGATATCAACAGCGCAAATACCATTGATGGTCGTGATGTTTTAAATGGCAATGCCTTTGTTTTTGAAGAGACAGGCGGCGATGTCACAGAGCTTTACGTTAAAGCTGCGAACGCTGCGGTGGTCCTCGCTAAAAAACACGGATGTCGACACGCTGTGCTCACAGATGGTTCTCCATCTTGCGGGTCTAGCTTCATTTATGATGGCTCATTTTCAAGTGTGAAGCACCAAGGGATGGGAACCACAACTGCTGCATTACGCAAAGAGGGCATCTCTGTTTGGGCCGAAACGCAAATACGCGAACTGGCAGCTAAATTGTGATCTAGTTGCAATGTCACGTTCGTTCGGACTACCGCTTGTTTTGTGTCATTCGGTTGTTGCATTAAGCCATCATTTTTTATCAAAGATCGTACGATTAAGCATATCTGGTTTAAATCTAAAACGTGATGATGCTGACTGTGAGGTTTACTAAAACCGGGCTTTAATACTCGGTTTAAAGGAGTAGTATTTTGTATCGTCAGACTTTTTTATAGCTGTGCCTGCTTCTGCCTTTAACGAGATTATAAAATTTGTCAGAAGGATTTTGCGTTCAACTTCAATCCCAGCAAACATCACTTTTGAGCTCTTTTCACTCAGTGTAGTAAAGCCCAATGTGGTGGTTTTATAACTGCTTTTCACATTTCCCAAGCCAAAATAGGGAGCGATGGCAAAACCAAGACCGCGTTTGCGGAACTTCGCATATGCATTCACCGCGCTCATATCGGCATCAACTGTTGTTGTAATCGTACCAACTGTCGTGATTTTTTGAGGCGTGCCAATCGGTTGAAAAGTTGAAACACCGCCGCAGATATCAAACGTAATTGCATTTGATTGGCAAAGCTCAGCACTTCCGGTAAAACCCAAAAACACCTTAGGCACGGGAACTAACGCTGAGTTCGTCGTCATGACGGTTGCGCCTGCACCAAAATCTACATCAAAATAAAACCCCTTGATCATATCACTTGCGTGCGATTGGCTCGCACCAAGCGCGATTGTGGCAGCTAGGAGTGCAGACTTAAGCGCAGATTTTAGTATAGTCATCTCAGGTTCCGTTTCATTGTAGTCGCAATATTTTGGAAAAAATACGCCGCTTTCTATGAAACAGACTTGAGCGGAGATATTTAAAACTTTATCTATTTACCTTCCTAATTCTTGTTTTCGCGCGCAATAGAGCCATATCAAGCCAAGAACCCTTCATCATGGTAAATGAACCCTAAAGAAAAAAACGCAGATCGCGATTGGTCAATATGTTCCAACTATTTCAAAAAATGATGCGTGGGTTTCATAAAGGCTGGTGGTATATCGCAGGCATATCTTCTCTGGTCCTGGGCGTAATTGGTGCATTTTTGCCAATCTTGCCGACCACACCATTGATTATTTTAGCTGCATTTTGCTTTTCAAAATCGTCTCCCAAATTGCAAGCTTGGTTGGAAAACTCCAAAACATTTGGCCCGATTATAACCGATTGGCGAAAAACCGGTGCCATTGCACCAAAGTATAAGTTTATGGCGGTATCGATGATGGCAGTTACATTCATTGCGAGCGCCATATTGGGTGCATCTGGTTTAGTGTTGATTATTCAAGCTGCCGGAATGTCGCTGGGAGCAGCTTATGTGTTAACAAGACCCAGTTCTTAATTGGTAGGGGGAAAGTCATGAATGATAAACCTGATCTTGCTGCGTTATTTGGTGCAACGAACGCAGACACGTTTCTTGGTTTGGATAAATGCGAGGATTTTGAGCAAATTGATGCGTCTTCCGCATTCATTGGTGCACCATGTGCAACACCGTATGGCTCGGTTGGGGCTTATGCGCAAAACGGACCATCTTCTTTGCGCAAAGCCATAGCATCTCTCACGGCTAATATTGATCGCCATAATTTCGATTTAGGTGGGCCCACTTTCCCAAATGGTACGAAGCGCGCAGTAGATTGTGGAGATTTACCATGGAGTGATACCGATTTTGCTTCCAATCGGCAGAATATATGTGATGCGATCTCGAAAATTGTTCAAAACAACGTCGTACCTATTTTGATCGGTGGTGACGATTCTGTTCCCATTCCAATGATACAAGCGATGGAAAAATCGGGAAAAAATTATACGATCTTACAAATTGATGCGCATATTGATTGGCGCAATAGCCATATGGGCGAGACACACGGATTGTCTTCCACCATGCGCCGCGCATCAGAGATGAAGCACATTCAAAACATCATTCAAGTGGGTGCGCGCGGCATTGGTTCAGGCCATACATCCGACTTTGAAGATGCTGTGAAATGGGGTGCGAAGTTTTTCACAGGGTTTGATATTCATCATTCAGGACTTTCACCAATCGTGAATACAATTGAAGAAGGTAGCGAGATTATTCTCTGTATTGATATTGATGCACTTGATCCGGCCATCACGCCAAATACGATCGGTCGCACACCCGGAGGGTTGAGTTACTATCAGGTCTTGGAGCTTATCATGGCCGTTGCTGAAAAGGGGCGTATAGCGGCTGTTGATTTCGTTGAAATCATGCCAGAAGCAGACGTGGACGGAATTGGTGGATTAAATGTTTCAAGATTGGTTGCAGCAACAATGGGTATCATCGCGCGCCAACAAGCAAAAGTTTGATAACCTGAGGCTTGGTAGATAACCTCAGGCAAACACTTTGTATCGACTATGACAAATTTGTTTCCAAATTCGTAGCTGTATCGCCAATTTGCACCGGTCGCCACAGTGGATAGAGAAATAAAGCCAAGAAGCTTAAGTTCAACACTGCGTTAAATGCAGCGCCTGATGCAATAGACGCCAAGCTATCAACAACAAACCAAGAGAGAACAGCTTTAATCATTATGGGTCTAAGCTTTTCAGAATGAGCTTCAAACAATTGTGTTGTCAGGAGCCAGAACATCACTCCCCATCCGACGCATATGCCGCCCAATATGGCCCATAAAAGCCGCGTTTCCGTGTTGGTAACAGCCGTTAGTTCAGCAAATGGCCATATCGCAATCGATATAAACCACCGCGCCAAAGCATCAACAGAAGGGTGAGCACCCAAGACGCTTAAAAACCCAAAGCCAATGAGTGTAGCGCTCGCGATTTTGAGCCATTTTATTGAAGACTGAACATGCATAATAGTAATCCTTTGCAGTTAAATTCATAACATCTGCAAAGGAAAATCATTAAATTTGGGAATGAAAGCAATTACCTTGAAGGTAAGTGTTCGTGCTTAAGATAAAGTTTGAAGGGAAACCAAAAGCAGGCTGATGGAACCAACGATATATAGTATTGTCGTACCCGATACAGCGACTAATCGCATGACCTTTTGTGAGGTTGGCACACTTACATCTTTAAACAACCCCAGTGGATGCAAGATCCTAAAGACAATGAAGCTCATCCCATAAGCATGTAAAAATGCATCGCTGAACCCCTTTAGTTCTAAGAAGAACATAATCACAAGGAGAATTGGCGCATGTTCGATTAAATTACCAAAGCGGCGAATAGCGAGTGCTAATTTTAAATCACCTGCATCACCGATACCTGCGCGCAGGGTCCAGCGACGCACGCCAATCAGATTGGCG
>CAJQOR010000027.1 GCA_905479965.1 uncultured Rhizobiaceae group bacterium
TATGTTTCCCTCACATCCACATATCTTTCAACAAACAAGAAACTAACTTATGAAGCCCAGCAAATTGAGGCACAAGTTTTTGATGGAACAAGATTAAATAGGATCAACAAAGCAACAAAAAGCAATCCGTCAAACTTCGGCGACACTTCGGGTTCGGAGGGTTCGGAGGGTTCGGAGCGTTCAGAGGGTAATGCAATTGCATTTAGTGAACCAGTTCTCGTTGAGGATGGCACTCAGGACATCATTTTGAATGAATTGAGCCAGAATGCGATTGCGGAAATAAATTATCACATCGAATACAACCTGAGCGCATTGGAATTTTTACAGCTGAATACAGCGTCATTTGCACGGCGTACAAATGATCCTGAAGCCGAGTCATTTCAATTCTCTAAAGTTCTATTACTTAGGGCGCAAATTGAAGCGCACCAAGGTTTGATTAATCAATTGATATCATCGTATTTACTGCCGCTTTTCACATCGCTTTTAGGTGTAACTGTATTTATCTTACGGCGGACCAGCGCAAGCCTAAATTCAGGCCAATATAGACCTTATGAATCGAGCACCTATTCATATCGCCTAACACTTGGTGTTGTCGGCGGCATCGTGATTAGCTGGTTCTCCACGGCAGATACCACTGGTGTCGTAGCGTCCCTCACGCCTGCAGCGCTTGCATTTGTCGTCGGATATTCAATCGAAGTCCTTTACAACGTTCTAGATTCAATTGTGAAAGCTTTAGGTGCATCTGATAAATAATCTATGATATATTTTAATACGTGAACACTTGCCTCCCCTTGGTCAATCGGTTACACCCGCGCTTCTCTTCCAATCCCTGACTGCTCCGAAGTGATTTTTAAAAATGGCAATACTCAACAAACCCCTGGTTTTGGGGATAGATTTTGGCACGTCCAATTCAGCCGTCGGGTATGCCGTTAATGTCAAGCCACACTTGATCGCCATAGAGGATGGTCAGGACACCCTCCCCACATCCATCTTTTTCGACAGTTCAACGCAAGAGTTGCGGTTTGGTCGGGCCGCCAACGCATCTTTGATTAATCGCGATGAAGGACGTTACATGCGCGCGCTAAAAAGCGTCCTTGGCACTTCATTGATGCATGAGCGCCGCTATATGTGGGGAAAAGTGATGACATTTGTCGATGTCATTTCCTATTTCCTCAAAGAAGTAAAAACGCGCGCTGAAACCACAACAGGGCAAACCTTCACCCATGCACTTTCTGGCCGCCCGGTCTTTTTTCATTCCGAGAATGAAGAGAAAAACCAACGCGCACTTGAAGATTTGACCGCATGTTATCTCGCAGCTGGGTTTGAGCATGTCGACTTTATGTTTGAACCCGAAGCTGCGGCGATTGCCAATGGTGGTTTTTCAGACGGTGCGCTCACTTTGATTGTTGATATCGGTGGCGGCACATCAGATTATTGCTTATTCCGCGAAGGGTCAGATAGCATTGACGTCCTTGCCTGCAATGGTGTGCGTATTGGCGGAACCAATTTTGACCGCAAATTATCAATTGATCACATCATGCCCCATTTGGGTTATCAAAAACTCATTCGCCGTGAATGGGGTAACGAGACGCTTGCCGCGCCAAACCATATTTTTCACGATCTAGCGACTTGGGAGAAAATTCCTTCGCTTTATGCGCCAAAATCTCGCGATCTTGCGGAAGACTTGCAAAAACTCGCTCTAGAGCCTCATCCCTTTTCTCGACTTGCGACAGTGTTAGACGAAGAGCTCGGACATGATATCGCATTTGCGGTCGAACATGGTAAAATCCAAACCAACAATTCTGACCAAAGCCAGATAGAACTGCAGTTTATTGAAAAAGAGCTTCGCGCTGCATTAAACCGCGAACAACTTAATACCTCCTTGCAGCAATATGTTGATAAAATCGCTACTACCGCCCTTTCCACACTTATTGATACGAATATTTCAGCTGATAAGCTCGATAAAGTCATTTTTGTAGGTGGTTCAAGCCTCATGCAAAATATCGAACACGCGGTTGCACCGATTTTCCCAAATGCCAAACTTAAATATTCAAACGCGTTTACCGCCATTATCGATGGTCTAGCGATAGCAAGCGGACGCTAGAAGCACCTTTTGCAAGTTTCGGGTGGCTGGATATTTGATACGATCCTATCAAACCCCTTCAAACAAGGAGATATTTTGATGGATTTCACCATAACTGGCCTGTCCGTTGACGACTTTTCACATTTGTTTGGTTTATCTGATGATGAACTCGCCGCACATGGCGCCGAACGCTATATTTGTGATGAAACGCCGGGGTTTCCAGATCGCATTGAAATGCGCGACGCAAACATTGGCGAACACCTGCTTTTGCTTAATCACACAAGTATGGCAAAGAACTCACCCTATCGCGCGACGCATGCAATATTTGTGCTTGAAAATGCCAAACAGACCTATCACGCGGTAAATGAAATTCCACCAGTGATGTATAACCGATTACTCTCACTCAGAGCTTTTGATCAAAGCGGCATGATGGTAAATGCAAAAGTTGCTAAAGGCGACGATATCCGCAAAACTGCTTTAGAGTTTCTGGCAGATAATCGCGTGGTTCACATCGATGCACATAACGCAGCGCAAGGCTGCTTTTCAGGGCGCATCAACCGCGCCTAGTAATCCCGTCCTTCTTTGTGCCAAAAGTCCAAAGCTTTGGCACGCCCTGGATATTTTTCTGCTTCAAAACCAATTGTTTTACCTGTTGCGATTGCGCCGAAAATGCCAATCGCTTTCTTATGCGCACCGTCATAAATGAATGAGCGCATCGCATCTTGATCTCTCCAAACTGTAATAGTGTGGTGATATCCATCCTTGGAAAACGCCAACGCTTTTATATTCCCATCAGCTTTACGTGCTTGTTGAAAGGCTGGCGTTGCATGTCGCCAAAACACATAAATATGCCATGGATACAACCATGTTCTCTTGATTTTCAATCCGGTTATAGAAATATACACTCAGCGCTCACAAATTTTTATAATTTTACCTTTATACGCACCTTTTTAACCAAAGGATTGGTGTTATCAACCGACAAATATGAACTTTTGTTTCCATTAGGTAAAGTATTGTAAATATTGAGTTTTTAGTTGTATACTGAGAAAAATTATGTATTTTTACCTTTCAAAGGATAAAGAGCATGAAGACATCATACATTTTAAACACACTCACTTGGGCCATATTGGCACTGCCGGCCATTGGACTTATGATCGGTTATTCCAATGGATCTATTTCTGCCCATGACATGTTACACCCAACTGGCGAGTTTGCAGGCAGGTTTCTTATTATCACTATGATGATCACACCGCTGCGTATGATATTTTCAAAAGCAAAATGGCTTTTCTGGCTTTCCAAACGCCGGAGATGGATTGGCGTTGCTTCATTTGGATATGCTGCCCTTCACACATGGTTCTATATCGTTGATAAAGGCGGAATATCTCCCATGTTGGCCGAATTTACAGAACTTGGCATCTGGACAGGATGGTTGGCGTTTGCCATTTTCATTCCTCTAGCAGTTACCAGCAATGACGCATCACAAAAATGGCTGTTAAGTCGTTGGAAACAGGTTCAAAGATGGGTTTACCCAGCAGCAGTTCTAACACTCGTGCACTGGATATTTGTTCACAATGAATTTGGCCCAGCGCTTGTGCATTTCGCACCGCTTGCAGCGTTGGAGAGCTATCGAATTTGGAAAAACTACAGCGACAAACGCGCAAATTCAGCCGTTTACTGAAGGGCTTAATTAAAGCCCTTCAAGCAATACAAGCGTACATTTAGCATTCTTCTCTCGCAAAGGACGCACAGGTGCATAAGCTTCGCTCTTCATAAAGGCCCTCGCCTTTTCCATATCCGGAAACTCGATTAAAACCACGCGTGTTGGGGTCCACAAATCATTATCAATGATGTCCATCGCACCACCACGCGTTAAATATTTACCACCATAGCTCTCAGCAATTGGTCGGGCCAAAGCTTTATACTCTTCATAAATTTCTGCGTTTTCAATTTTTGTGTCGACGAGTACGTAAGCTGACATAAAAGATTTCCTATCTGATTTTAGTTTCCTCCCATCATAACGATGCCGTTTTAAAATGAACACCTAAAGTGAAAAAATTTCCCTTGCATTTGATAGTTATGTTGACTAAAGCAACATATGAGATGTTATTAGCAATATAGGTTTAAATTAATGGAACAGTCACTTCAATCGCAAACGCTCAATGTTCGAAAATTCAATCGGTTTCATACAAAACTTGTGGGCGCTTTAGACGAAGGATTGTTGAAATCTGATTTTTCGCTGGTTCAAGTTCGATTGATGTATGAGCTTAATCACAATGATAATTTGGCAGCTGCTGACTTGATGGAAACCCTCAAACTTGATCGCGGATATCTCAGTCGTTTAATCGCTTCTCTTGAGGATAAGAACCTCATTGAAAAAACCCCTGATGTGAAAAACGGCAAGAGGCTAGTGCTTTCACTCACAGAGCAAGGCAAGCGAGTTGAAGATGATCTTGAAAAGCTTTCATCAAATCAAGTTCAAGACATCTTAAAACCATTAACTGAAACACAGCGACGTCAGCTCGTGCGCTCTATGGAGAACATTGAAAAGTTACTGGGTTCACCTGAGGCTGATCCATCATATATTTTGCGTGATCCTGAGCCGGGTGATATGGGATGGATCGTTCATCGGCACGCTGTCCTTTACACAAAGGAGCAAAATTGGGATGTCTCGTTTGAAGGCGTTGTGGCTGAGATTGTTGGCGCGTATCTTAAGAATTACAATCCTAAACGCGAACGCTGCTGGATTGCCGAACATGCTGGGCAAGTGGCGGGATCTGTTTTTGTCACAAAAGGAGATGCAGAGACAGCAAAATTGCGATTGCTGTATGTTGAGCCCGAAGCGCGTGGTCTTGGGATAGGTGCAAGGCTCGTCTCCGAATGCATTAAGTTTGCGCGCCAAAAAGACTATAAACGTCTGGTATTATGGACCCACTCCATTCAAGAATCAGCGGGTAAAATCTATGCTGCTGAGGGGTTTCAACTCACCAATGAAACCGAAATGGACGTTTTTGGCGCACAACTCAAACGCCAAAACTGGGAACTGGTTTTGTAACTTTGCACTGCCAGATGCGATTGCTTATTGGTATTTCCCTCATGAACAACCATATATTCTATCAAGGAAGCATCATTATGGATTTGCCGGAGATATTAAAACATGACCACACCCGTTTACGACACATCAAAACCAGCGCTGGTCACGGGCGCGACAGGCTACATTGCTGGCTGGATAGTTAAAGGCTTACTCGCACAAGGCATCACCGTTCATGCAGCTGTGCGTGATCCATCCAACACTGCCAAATATGCACATCTCACAGCTCTTACTCAGAACAATCCTGATCAATTGAAATTCTTCAAAGCGGATCTTTTGGATGAAGGATCATTTGATGAAGCCATGGCAGGATGCGGTGTTGTTTTCCACACGGCCTCCCCGTTCACCTCAAATTTTAAAGATGCACAAAAAGAACTCGTTGATCCAGCGGTAAATGGCACACGCAATGTACTTCAAAGCGCCAATCGCTGCGACAGCGTTAGCCGCGTTGTTGTCACCTCATCTTGTGCAGCAATTTATGGCGATGCGGCTGATTGTTTGACCATGCCAAATGGCACGCTCACAGAAGAGATTTGGAACACCTCATCTCGCCTTGATCACCAAGCTTATTCTTATTCTAAAACGCAGGCAGAAAAAGCTGCATGGGAGATCGCAAAAGCGCAAGACCGCTGGAAAATGGTCACGATCAACCCAGCTCTTGTGATGGGTCCAGGGGTTACATTACAGCCAAATTCTGAAAGCGTTTCAATCCTTAAACAGTTTGGTGATGGCACCATGAAACTTGGCGTACCGAAATTCGAAATTGGCATAGTCGATGTACGCGATGTTGCTGATGCTCACCTTCATGCTGGATATATGAGCGAGGCTGAAGGGCGCCACATTGCCTGTGGCAAAACTATGAGTATGTTAGAAATTGGCCAAACATTGGAAAAGAGGTTTGGCGCTGATTGGCCCTTCCCTAAATCCACCGCACCTAAATGGCTTTTGTGGGTATTTGGCCCGATCTTTAACAAGATGTTCACCCGTGAAATGATCGCGAAAAACGTTGGGCATTCATGGAAAGCTGACAATTCAAAATCAAAAG
>CAJQOR010000028.1 GCA_905479965.1 uncultured Rhizobiaceae group bacterium
CTAATGTGAAGAATTTCTTTTGCTCTTCGGGCACATTACCTAAGCTCATTGTGCGGGTGATATCTGTTGTTCCACATTCATATTGACCACCTGAATCAACAAGGATCATTTCGCCGCTTTTAAGCCCTCTGTTGCTGTCTTCATCCACTCTGTAATGGATGATCGCAGCATTTGGCCCAGAACCTGAAATCGTATCAAAAGATATATCTTTGAGTTCATTACCATGTTTAGCGCCATATTCTGTGCGTATGGCTTCAAGCTTTTTGGCAACTTTGATTTCATCAAGTGTTTCTGGTGATTGAGATTTGAGCCAGAAAATGAAACGGACCATCGCTGCGCCATCAATTTTGTGGGCAAGCACACTGCCTTTGATCTCAGCAGTATTCTTCACCGCTCTTGGCAATTGCACTGGGTCTGGTCTGTTTATGATGCTGGCACCACGCTCTTTAAGGATCATAGAGATGGCATGAGATGCAGAATTTGCATCAAGGCTAACGGTTAGTTTTTTATCACCAAGTTCTGATAAAGCGGTTTCAAATTCGCTTGGTGGCCTTAGATCCGCTAATTGATTGAGATAGGCTTCTTCTTCAATGCTGAGTTTGCGCTTATCAATAAAGAGCTGCGGGATCTCATTGCTTGAGATAAGTGCACGCGACAACACAACGGGGGTGTTCATTACATCGTTACCGCGAATATTAAACAACCAAGCTATGGCTGTTGGGTCTGCGATCACAGTGGCATCATCACCTTTTTCGGTAAGCTCTGTTTGTAGCTGTTTGATTTTCACCTTGGCGAGTTTGCCGCTATATTTATCTGGCTGAATGGATAAAGGTTCTAACGGTGCACTAGGTTGATCATCCCAAACTACATCTACCGGATTGGTTTTTAGTATGACAAGCTCACCGTTGATAGCTTTCAAAGCTTCTTGTAATTTTTCTACGCTGGCACTTGGTAATATCCAAGGGTCTACCCCCAATCGTAGACCTTTTGGCGCATTGTCTTTGATCCATTTTGAAGGTGGATTTGATACCAGGTCGTCATAATCAAATACCTTCGCATCGCATTGTTTAGCAATTTGTGAGGTATACCGACCATCGGTGAATACGACTGCTTTATCTTTGAGTATAAGCGCAGAACCTGCGGAACCTGTAAAGCTGGTTAACCACGCAAGACGTTCCGCACAAGGGGGGATATATTCGCCAAGATACTCATCGCTTTTGGGTATGATAACCGCATCTATTTCCAATCCATCGAATAATTGGCGCAAAGCTGTAACGCGCGCTTTTGCAGTTTGAGGATGCGAAAGAGTGGCAAATTGCTGAAACATATCAATTCCTAATAGCGAATAATTCAAAGCAGAACATAGCGTGGTGCGCAGATAAAATACAGCAATATTACCTATGCGTTCATTGCATGGCTCATGTGTTGATATTGCGCTGCACAATTATTTTTTTTGCACTATATTGAAACTGTATCGGGTGGCAATGAACCACAGAAGGAATTATGAAAATGGCAAACTCACTTTTTAAATCCGCATTTGAGCGCATGATCAATGCACGCGAGCGTCAGGTTCGTCGTTATGTGAATGGCACACTTATTGGTCTTGACGATGCGACGCTAAAGTCAATTGGCCGTACGCGCGATGAAATTCGCAAAGAAGGCTATCAGCCTTACGGTGTTTAATACCATTTGAGTTTAGAACACGAAGATCGAAGCGGCCAATTGGCCGCTTTTTATTTGGGCGTTATATTTATTTAAGAACGATGGTCACCCAGCCATTGCGCCAAATGGTTTGCTGATGACCCAAACCCTCGCGATTAAACGCTGACAATACCTTGAGGCGTTGTTCGGACAAAATTCCAGATAAAATAACCGTACCGCCATGTTTAAGATTTTTGGTAATGTCAGGCGCCATGCGCATTAATGGTCGTGCCAAGATATTAGCAATGATCAGGCCAAATGGTCCTTTTTCTGCAAAAATTGGTGAATTGAAACCGTTGACGGTTTTGCAATCTATTAAATGCCCAACCTGGTTGAACTTTGCATTGTGATGAGCTGTTTTCGTCGCAATAGGATCTATATCTGTTGCAAGGACTTTAGCGTGCGCGAGTTTTGCTGCCGCAATTGCCAACACTCCGCTGCCTGTGCCCAAATCTAAAATAGGCGAGAATCCACGTAAGTTATCATGTGATTTTTTGCCTGTAGCTTCAATCATCTCAAGACAACCAGCTGTGGTGCCGTGGTGGCCCGTACCAAATGCTTGTGCAGCGTTAATCTCAACAGAATGCTGATACGCCTTAACGACATCGCGATCATGTGAGCCGTGGATGATAAATCGGCCTGTCTCAACCGGTGTTAAACCCTCAAGGGTATGAGACACCCAATCGATATCAGGAAGAACTTCTGTGCTGATTTCTAAATCAAAACCAGATGCGCTTAGAACCTTTTGAAGACGCGTGTTTGCATCTTCTTGAGTTTCGTCATCAACATAGACGGATGCATTCCAGATTTTAGCATCTTCATCGATCTCAGTCGTGGAAATAGCAAAACCATCATCCTCAAACTTGATTTCTAATAGATCAAGCAGAGTATGGGCGGTGTCCTCGTCAGTTGTGACATGTAAACGGATTTGTGGCATGAAATATCCCTTGTATCGCGCTTAAAAAACTATATCGCGCTTTGCTGGGGTCTATTTGGCACGGCTAATGTTAGAGGTAAAGTGGGATGGTTGTATAATCTGAAAATGCTGACGATTTATCATTCGCCAGTCTGTGTCATTTCAATTGTTGAACCTTTGTTGGGCGCCTAGCCTTCAACCAGATTTTTAAGTTTTTGAATAGCTGTGTCTGGATTTTCGCCATAAGCGATGGTGCTCTTAAAACGACCGCCATTGTTGAACAAAAGCACCGAAGCGGTATGATCCATGGTATAATCGCCATCAGGATCATTTGCATCCAATGGCACTTTCTTGAAATAGACTTTAAAATCGCGCAACATGGCAGACACATCGTCCAAAGGTCCGGTAATGCCTTTAACGCGATCTGTGACGTTGCTGACATAAGTATTCAATATCTCAGCGGTATCTTTTTCAGGATCAACACTTACAAAGTAAGCATTGATTTTTTCCCCCGATGGGTCAGCTGCATCCAACCATCCATCAAGTTCATAGAGTGTCGTTGGGCATATTTCAGGGCAATGTGTGAAACCAAAAAACACCGCTGCTGGTTTTTCTGCAAAAGCGGCTTCGGTAATCTCAGCACCGTTTTGATCTATCAGCTTAAATGGACCACCAAAGGCTGCTTCATTTGACGTGGTATTTTTTGTCCAATCAAAGCTAACTGCAACCATTCCAACAGCTATAACTGCGATAAGCGACCAAAGTACGATGCGAAAGGTTTTCATGATGTCCTCGAATGTAAGAATTTGCAGCAACTTAGCGATTGATATCTTATAAGTCTTGAGGGCAAAGTGCCTCACCTCATCACGATTAAGTGAGGCTTGATTGCTATTGTAAAAGGAAGGCAATATTTTAACCGTGAACCAGGTGCGAAGCTGCAAATTATGAATATGTCCATGAGCCATCCAATTTTCTATTCTTTTCGAAGGTGCCCCTATGCGATGCGCGCACGATTAGCGCTTAACTCAAGCAAGCTAGGTGTCGAATTAAGAGAAATCATTCTCCGTGATAAGCCCGAGCATATGCTTGAAGTTTCACCCAAGGGTACAGTTCCGGTTATGATTTTACCCGAAGGTAAGGTGATCGATGAAAGTTTGGATGTCATGCTCTATGCTTTGGGGCAAAATGACCCCGAGCGCTTGATCGATCAGGATACTGCGAACTTGGATGAAATGCTGTCGCTTATTGCACAGTTTGATGGACCGTTTAAAACGGCGTTAGATCGGTATAAATATGCCAATCGACATGAAAATGTTGATGTGGAAGATGAACGGCAAATAGCATCTGAATATTTGATGAAACTTGAAGCCATGCTTGGAAAGGGTGGGGGATATCTATTCGATCATCGCGTTACTCTGGCTGATTTGGCGATATTTCCCTTCGTACGACAGTTCGCAAATGTCGATAAGGATTGGTTTGATGGCAAGCCCTGGCCAAATCTAATCAAAGCTCTTGAAAGCTTTGTAACCTCGGATCGTTTTTTGTCTATCATGGAAAAATACCCGAAATGGCAAGAGGGCGATCAAGCCACTTACTTTGGATCATGTGGGAGGGAAAAATAAATCATGCAAACGACCGTTCATCTACACACCCAAGGTTCCGGCTTATATGAGTTTACTCATGAGGCTGTTGAATTTGTGCAATGCGCTGGGGTTGAAAGCGGTCTTTTAACAGTGTTTGTCAGGCATACGTCTTGTTCGCTGCTTATTCAAGAAAATGCAGATCCAGATGTGCGATTTGATTTAGACAGTTTTTTCAAACGTCTTGTACCGCGCACGGATCACCCATCGATGAGTTGGGTGCGCCACACAATGGAGGGCCCTGACGATATGCCCGCGCATATAAAGGCTGCCATGATGCCAGTTTCGCTTTCCATTCCAATTTCAAATCATCGGCCTGTTTTGGGCACGTGGCAGGGGATATATCTGTTTGAGCATCGGGACCATCCGCATGATCGACACATAATTTTGCACTTAAGTAGTTGAAACATAATGATTTAAATCATGTGAACTGAATATGAACGACAAGTTCTGATTTGGTTCAGTTGAGTTTGACTAGATTTCAGTCATGCAAATCACTGGAGGTCTATTATGTTTAACCAATTAAAGAAAAGCTTCATCGCTATCGTTATATCCGCAGCAACACTTGGTGCAGGTGCGCAATCAGCATCAGCTGGTGGTGTTACATTTGAATTCCGTTATGGTCATCACGGCCATGGTCCGGTCGTTCGAATTAATCCTGAGCACCGCAAGCGTTTCAACCCGCCAAGCTCGCGCAACTTTTATTGTTCGCCACGAAAAGCCGTTAAAAAGGCCCGTAAGAGATTTGGTGTTAGACATGCGAAAATTGTACGCGCCAACCATCGCAAGATCGTTGTAAGAGGCTTTAAGCGCGGACATCGTGTGAAGGTGGTATTTGCCAATGACCGTGGCTGTCCTGTGATCGCCAGACGTGCGGTTTGGTAAGATAACCATTTAAATCAAAAACCCCGGTGTCGATAACCGGGGTTTTTTTGTTGGATTATTGGTCGAGTTCAAAGGTTACATTCACGGTGATGCGATAGGTATTTTCACCGCTTGCAATGGGAACAGCATCGCTTTCTGCCATTGCCATTTTAGCAACCTGACCACGCAACATGGGCTGCGGTGATGGAGTAAACGATTGCTCGCTAATTTGACGAATTGAACCGATTTCAATGCCCGCAGCTTGGGTCAAAACGTTAGCCTTTTCGATCGCGCTTTTCATAGCTTCCGCGCGTGCCTGCATTTGCAATGGCTTTGGGTCTGAATTACCAAAGGAGATGTTACCGCCTTCATTCACCCCAAGCGTTACAGATTTATCTAAAACTTCGCCAACGCGAGCAAGGTCGCGAATGCGGATGGCGAGTGAATTGGACACGCGATAAGCCACGATCCTAGGTGATTTTATCTGATTGTTATTGTTGGGATAAATGTACCTTGGGTGAATTGAGAAATTTGACGTTTGTAGATCTTTATCCTCAATACCAAATTCTTTCATCGCATCAAGTATGTCATTCATCGCTGAATTGTTGTCAGACAATGCGCTTTTAGCCGTTTCAGCTTCGCGCAAAACAGTGAGATTGATTGTCGCCATATCAGGAGCTGCATTGATAATTCCAACGCCGGTAACCGATATTGTACCTGTCTTGTTTTCTTCGCCAGACGCAAGCGCTGTTGTTGCAAGCATAGCTGAGATAACCAGTGATGTGAGGGTAAAGTGTTTTCGCAAAATTATGGCTCCATTACATTCATCAATTCTCGACCTAATTTGCAAAACAATGTGCGCTTAATAGGGCGAAGAATTGTGATCTTTACATTTTTAGACTAGACGCGTCCACGTTCGTACGGCATAAGCTGTCTTCGATGCACATCATCATGGTGGGGCCTGTAGCTCAGTTGGTTAGAGCCGGCGGCTCATAACCGCTTGGTCGGGGGTTCGAATCCCTCCGGGCCCACCAATCTTCAATTAAATCAATATCTTAGAGGGATTTCGCCACCCTGAGAGACGAATTGGTTCGCCTTAAATGTGTTCTGATGCGTAACATCAAAAAGTTCATGATGGTATTTTGCAACAATAATATTTGAAGAATACGAATACGGACCCGTAACTTTCATGTTATGAGAATTGTTTTGGTAGCTGAAGATATTCAACAAAGTCCTCAGTGAACTCAAACCGGTCTGTATTGTTATAAGTAGTTTCGACAACTGCACCATAATTTTGCATTACTTTCAGCATCGGCTTCAAGTTTTCGTGTTCCTCGAAATGATATCTGAAAATTGGGTTCGAGGCACTACCATTGTAATTTGCCCTCTGTGGTAGGATTATAAACTCTCTAATAAATGGATTACTATCAACATCATTGCGCATTTCAGCAATCAATTTGGGCATCTTTTCTTCAAGCTTTTTAAAGCTCCGAGAAATTACTATCGCATATCCGCGAATACCCAAATAAGCGCGCATTTCTGAAAGGGTTTTCCATTCTTTGAGTTGGTCGATAGAATGACTGGCTACATCGACATCAATTAGTCTGCTGCAAGTTTGACAAAGCCAAATACCATTTTCAGCAGCGGTTCGTTCTTCTGTGGTCAGAAGGGGATCATATCTAGGCCCTCCTTTGGCTGCCGCAGTGATATGGGCTGCGACGCCAATATTCGCACTATCGTCAGCTCCATCTGGTCCAATCGTGGGACGTAAACAGCTCTGATTTGAACACCGATAACCTGCTCGCTGTGCTATTTTTCTTATTGTCGGAGCTTTAAAACTATCACGTTCTGACATATTTAGGATTGTATCCCTTCCGCTATGTTGCAGACCTCAGTGTCATCCAGTTTGCGTGTGATATCTAGTCCTTTTTTTATTGTCATCTATTTTTAGTTGCAATATTCTCGTTTCAGGCTTGGACTTGCGCCGGATCCATTATTGTGAACCTTGACCACTTTGGTACGAAGTACCCAGGCAGATGTGTTACCGGCTTGGGTTTCTTCATTTATGTTCCCAATGTGAATGCCATTAGTTTTCACATGATACTTACCATCTTGATCTGTTTCCTTAGTGCAAGTGAATCTCATACTTATCATCTAGCTCAAAGAAACTGATTATTAATCGGTACTGGTTCGCCATGGGTTTTAGAGCATAAAGCGAAAAAGAATGGATAATTACAAGTCTAAGTTATTGAATTTATTAAGAAATATTTATTCCTCCGGGCCCACCAATCTTCAATGAAATCAACGGTTTTTATGATTTTTAAATTATGTCTCCTTAGGCACATCCAAGTTTGATTAAATGGATTTATTGATCCATTCGTATTTCGTCATTTTCCTCCTATATATGAATGATCAAGCAATTGGAGGATAGGACATGCTAAACAATGAAAAGCGCATTCAAAAATTTACATTTATACTTATTGGATATCCAATAGCTTTGGTCATTATTGCTTTGGCGCTCAATCAATTCGTGTTCGGTGTTGAACCGTTGGTTGTCGCTCTACCTTCTAATGACGTTTTGGCAGCGCTCATCATTTCTTCAATCCTTTTACTCATCAATCATAGTTGGTTGATGACAACAACTGAGCTCACTCGACTTAATTATAAAATGTATGCTTCCCAAGAAGAATGGATTGAAGCGGGCGTGACAAAGGAAGATGTTTCCAGCGAAGGGTGGGTCGAGTTGGACAGACGTCATAATGCCCATCGCAATGCGACCGAGAACAGTATTTATTTCGGATTGCTCGCAGTCTTAACTTGTTTTGTTTCACCTTCCATACTTGCCGCGCAAATTTGGATTGTTGGTTTTGCTATTGGGCGTTTAGGATACACCTATAGTGCATTGCGTGGACTAAGCGGACAGCGGGGCATCTTCATGACCATAAGTCTTTTATCGCTTTATGGTCTCGGCGGATATTTGGGCCTCAGCTTGATCGATTGATCACAAGGAAATGTGCGTCGTGGGCGTTGCGGGCGTTGTGGCATTGCCTTTACAGACGTTGTGAAAATGCTTCTGCAAAACCTTCAATTTTGCCTTCGGAAATAGGCCCAATCAACATATAATCGAAATTACCATCGGACCAATAAGCTGATTGCATGCGTTCTATTTCACGCGTTTCAAGCTCTGCTATCGATGATGATTGTGACTTCATGATGCATAGGGCAACAGGTTTGCCTTCAGATGATAAGAAGGCAAGCTGAACCAACGGTTTGCCTTGATATTGTAAAAGCTGGCCACGCTTATATTGAAGACCCTCATCGATCTGTAGATCAGCGAGTGAGATCTCAGTATCAAGTTCTGCGGATACACGTTTGAGCTCATTTACCATCATGAGATTATCATTGTTCACATGCGCGAGTGTGTCTTTTGTATAAAGCGCTTGATAGGCGGCTACGTATTCATGCCAGCCTTCAAATTTATCGTGCTTGATGAGGGATGATGCAAAAAATCCAACGCCAAGGGCTATCAATGCAACAGCCGCAATTTTCATAAAGCCGCTATGATCTGTCGCGCTCTGGGGGTCATCAACACCCATAATATCTTGAAAGCTTGGCGCAGTTTGGCTAAGGGCACCAAACGCATCTG
>CAJQOR010000029.1 GCA_905479965.1 uncultured Rhizobiaceae group bacterium
CCTTCAACTGTCTGGCCTTCTTCGAGGTTCTGAACGATTTCAGAGCGCTGTTCCGCACGAGATTCTTCAAGAACTGTACGACGAGAAACAACGATGTTGCCGCGACGACGATCCATTTTCAAGATTTGGAAAGGTTGCGGGTTGTTCATCAATGGTTCGATGTCACGGATAGGACGGATGTCCACTTGTGAACGCGGCAAGAACGCAACAGCGCCATCAAGGTCAACTGTGAAGCCACCCTTAACTTGGTTGAAGATTGTACCCTCAACGCGCTCGCTTGCTTCGAATTTAGCTTCAAGGCGGATCCAGCTTTCTTCGCGACGTGCTTTTTCACGTGAAAGAACAGCTTCGCCAAGAGCATTTTCAATGCGCTCAACATAAACTTCAACTTCTGATCCAGTAGTAAGTGAACCATCTTTGGCTTGTGCACCAAATTCTTTAAGCGGTACGCGACCTTCAACTTTAAGACCAACGTCAACAATCGCAACGTCTTTCTCAATAGCAGTGATCAAACCTTTAACAACTGTACCTTCTACACCATCTTGTGTAGCAAAAGATTCTTCGAGGAGAGACGCAAAGTCTTCCATCATCGGGGTATCTGACATAAATTTTCCTTAAGTGACGCAACTTTTGGCTTCAGCTAAAATTAGTGCGGAAAATGCAAAATTGCGTACGGCGTCGTGGTTTGTGTTTCAAGATATCAGCTAAGGCTCAGATTGTATTAAACAAAGTCCGACGCGATAGAGCGAAAACTGA
Source organism: uncultured Rhizobiaceae group bacterium (assembly GCA_905479965.1). Next base: position 757 of record CAJQOR010000029.1, read on the forward strand.
TGTAATTTAAGTTTGTTTATGCGTTCTTTGCAGCATCTACTAATGCTTTTGCCGCTAGGAACGCTGTCTCTATATCCATTTTACTCGTATCTAGCAAGAGGGCATCGTCAGCTTGGCGCATTGGGCTGTCGTTTCTTTGTGAATCCCGCGCGTCTCGCGCGATGATGTCGCAGAGTACGTCATCATAATCAAGATCACGACCTTTGCTGATAGCCTCATGATATCGGCGTTTTGCTCTGACATCAGCTTGAGCGGTGACAAAAATCTTCACATTCGCATTTGGACACACAACAGTTCCAATATCGCGACCATCTAACACGGTTCCCGGTGTTTTAAGCGAAAAATCCTGCTGGGCTTTGACCAATATTTTGCGAACTGACGGCATTACGGCAACTTTTGATGCCGCATTGCCAATCTCGTGAACCGCTAATACGTTAGCATCTAAACCAGATAAATCTAGTTTGCTGGCAACGTCTTCAGCGATGCTAACATCATCCAAAGGTAAACCCTGGTCAAGAAGTGCTTTTGCCACCGCGCGATAAGTCAGGCCTGTATCTAGGTGATGAAACCCATTTTCGCGTGCCAACCGACGTGAAATTGTCCCTTTACCGGAAGCTGCAGGTCCATCAATTGCGATAACAAAAGTCATTGTTAAGCCTCAGTAAATGAGATGTTTGATCCCAATCCAGTCATCAGATCCATAAATTCAGGAAAACTGGTGCGAATAACATTGGCATCATCGACATGAACGGCATGCTCGCTGCCAAGTCCGAGAATAAGGAAGCTCATGGCAATTCTGTGATCAAGATGTGTGACAACGCGTGCGCCACTTTCATTGCCGTAACCTTTGCCATCTGGTCTGCCGCGAACGGTCAGCGACATCTCGCCTTCATCGCAATCAACACCATTGAGTTTTAGTCCTGTTGCAACAGCACTTAATCGATCGCTTTCTTTCACGCGCAATTCATCAAGACCATCCATAAAGGTTTCACCTTCCGCAAAGGCTGCTGCCATAGCAAGTACAGGATATTCATCAATCATTGACGGTGCGCGTTCAGGCGGCACCGCTATCCCTTTTAGTTCTGATGAGCGAACGCGCAGATCGGCAACATCTTCGCCACCATTTCGGCGTTCATTCATGATCTCGATGTTACCACCCATTTCAATCAGCGTAGTAATCAGACCAGTGCGCGTTGGGTTCATCAAAACATTTTCGATGATCACTTCAGAATCTGGCGCAATTAGTGCAGCAACAAGCGGGAAAGCTGTAGATGATGGATCGCCGGGAACATTGATGTTTTGGCCCTTAAGTTCACCCTGGCCCTCAAGTGTTATGGTTCTAACACCCTGTGCATCTGTGTAGACATCAAGTTTAGCGCCAAAGCCTTGCAGCATTTTTTCTGTATGATCGCGGGTCATGACAGGTTCAATCACTGAAGTGACCCCCGGGGTATTTAATCCCGCCAAAAGAACCGCCGATTTGACCTGAGCAGACGCCATTGGCACGCGATAGGTAATAGGTGTTGCAACACGCGGGCCTTTAAGTGTTGCAGGTAAACGATCGCCAGCTTCAGCTTCGACCTGCACACCCATTTCACGTAATGGATTTAAAACGCGGCCCATTGGGCGGGATGATAATGATGCATCACCAATGAAAGTTGATGAAAAATCATATGAACCCACAAGACCCATCGTTAAACGACAACCCGTACCCGCATTGCCGAAATCAAGCGGTGTATCTGGTGCAAGCAAACATCCATTGCCCGTACCTTGGATGATCCATTCATCGCCAACCTTATCGATTTTGGCGCCCATTTTCTGCATAGCTTTGCCAGTGGCAATCACATCTTCACCCTCTAGCAGTCCTTTAACGCGGGTTTCCCCTGATGCGAGACCGCCAAACATAAAGGAGCGGTGGGAGATAGATTTATCTCCTGGGATTTGGATTGTGCCTTTAAGAGAATTAGATTTCTGCGCATAAGCGGGACAAGCTTGCGCGTTCGGATGAGAATCCGGCGAATGTGACATGGGTCACTCCTGTATTTTTAAAATTTGGATGAATTATCGCTTCTGATGTATTCCTTTTTCGAGCGCTTCATCCGTCAGTTCGCCACACGCAGGTAGCATGGTTTGTGTAAAATGTCATCAATCAGGCTCAGAAAAATGCAGCTTTTTTCTTGAAGCGCAGAAATATGACACTTATTCTTTGACAAT
>CAJQOR010000030.1 GCA_905479965.1 uncultured Rhizobiaceae group bacterium
CCCGTAAATTAATGCGCGCTCATCATAACCTCGTTAACTAATGCTTGTGGTTTTTGTTTTATATTATTAAAAACAAACATCGTAAAGTGTTTATTTATGAGATGTTTAGAAGGATAATTACCGTGGTATCGACCCCGATCATTCAATTTGGTACTAGTCGTTTTTTGCAGGCGCATGTAGATCTTTTTCTTTCTCAAGCGCGTGATGCAGGCCAGAATGTGGGGCCCATTACGATTGTTCAAAGTTCTGGGGATGCAAGCCGAGCATCTCGGTTGCAGGCATTAGCAAAATCATTTCCAGTCCGCATTGAGGGGATGTCTGATGGTGTGACGGTTCAGGAAACAGTCAGCGTTCGCAGTGTTGTGCGTTGTTTTTCTACCGCTGATAATTGGGATGAGGTGAGGCGTATTTTTACCCATGAAGTGAAAATTGTTCTCTCCAATACCGGTGATAAAGGTTATGAGCCGCAATCATGTGATAGCGAACCAAGCTTTAATCAAGCGATGTCTTATCCTGCAAAACTGTTACATCTGTTATACGCGCGGTTTGAGTATAATGCAGCGCCGATCCAAATTATGCCAATGGAATTGATTGTTGATAATGGCAGAGTTTTAAAAGAACGTGTTTTGGACCTTGCAGCAAATCTACCCGTTAAATTTCGCAACTATCTTGAAGATGATGTTGTATGGGTCAATTCACTGGTTGATCGAATTGTCTCGCAGCCTTTAGAACCGGCAGGTGCTGTTGCAGAACCATATGCGCTCTGGGCAATTGAGGATCAGTCTGGACTAATTGCACCATGCCAACATCCTTCTATACAGATCGTTCCGGCGCTCAAAGAAATTGAAGCACTTAAACTCTTTATCTTGAATTTGGGACACACAATTCTGGCTGAACGCTGGATGGTTTCCAATGGGCCGGAAAACGCATTTGTTCGAGATTTGGTCAATGTTGATGCGGAGTTAAATGCACTGAAATGCGTATGGAACGTTGAAGTACGCCCTGCGTTTTTACAGGCAGGTTTGCAAGATCCATTTGATGAATATGTCAACACCACAATAGAACGTTTTGCCAATCCATTTTTGGATCATCGCATTGCTGATATCGCACAAAATCAAGCGCAAAAAGTTGAACGCAGAATTGGCGCTATGCTGGCATATGCAAAAGAACAAGGCGATCTTGGTGTTAAGCCGATATTGAGCGAAATTGTTATGAAATATGAGGGTAAGGCATGACAGAATTACAAAGAAATCAGGTGGGAACAACGGATGTTTCCGTAACATCCTTATCCTTTGGCTGCTCCAGTATTGGCAATATGGGGCGCGTTGTTGAAGATGATGCGGTTACCGCAGTTTTGGATCATGCTTGGACTTCCGGAATTCGTTATTTTGATACAGCTCCACATTATGGCAGAGGGTTATCTGAAAGCCGTTTGGGTGCATATCTGGCGAAAAAAAATCGAAATGATTATGTTCTATCGACAAAAGTAGGACGCGTTTTATCGCCCGGACCAGAGCTGGCCGAAGCTGATGGGTTTATCAATCCACTACCAAATGATGTTTGTTACGACTATTCCGCCGATGGCATCATGGAAAGTTTTGAACATAGCTGTGAGCTGCTTGGGACATCGCATATCGATATCATATTTGTTCACGACATAGGCGATTATACCCATGGTGTCGTCAGGGGTGCTAAATATATGGACGAACTATTGGGCTCTGGGTTTAAAGCCCTGCATGATTTAAAGAATGCCGGACGTATCGGTGCGATTGGGCTTGGGGTAAATGAGACCAAAGTGTGCCGTGATATTATGGTGCATGAGCACCTTGATACGATATTGTTGGCCGGTCGACTTACATTGCTTGATCGCGAAGCTGAGGATGGTTTGCTAGAAATGTGCGCGGAGCAGGGAACAAGTTTGGTTCTTGGCGGAATTTTTAATTCGGGAATTTTAGCAACAGGACCAAAGCCGGGTGCTTGGTTTGATTATGCGCCAGCGACTGAACACATTATTGAACAAGTCAAAACACTTGAAATAGAGGCTGCGAAAGTGGGGCTTACGCTCGCGGAGGCTGCGATCCAGTTTGGTCTTCATCATCCTGCGGCATGCTCGGTTCTGCTTGGCACGGGAAAAGTTAGCTCGTTAGATCTAAACTTGGATGCGGCCGCATTGCAACTTTCAGAACAAGCGGTCGAGTTCGTCACGCGCTAAACTGTTTGTTAAGACATTCTTGAATGCGCGTTAAGCGAATTAATCAAAGATTGTTTGGATGTCGCCAAATGTTGGCGAGCAGCATTTGTTGCCTTATCAAGATCGTGACTGCGGAGCGCATTGATATAAGCAAGATGCTCATGAATAGCGCATTCATTACGCGCTCTTTCATCTGATTTATTCCATTGAAAATGGTAATGGAAAATCAGTGAAATAATCTTTTGAAACTCGGTTACAAACCGGTTTGTAACAACAGAGTTTATGCAAGTATGGAAGGCTTCATCAAGGCTTGAAAAGTCATGATAGTCGTCATCAATGCGTTCTAAAAGCGAATTGTGTTCTGCTTCTAGTTCATCAAGTCGCGCCCAAACATCGTGCGATTTTGGTAGCTTCACCACATGGGCAATCGCGTTCATTTCCAAAACGGCTCTAAAGTCAGATAGTTCTAGCGCGAAGTCGTTTGTGAACCCTTCTAATTGCCATCCACCCTTTGGACGTCTTGTCACAATTCCATAGCGGCTTAAGGAGGATAAAAATTCTTGCAATGTGTGAGTTGCAACTTGGAAATCTTTTGCAAGTTGTGTGACATTTAACGCAGTGCCCGCGGGAACGTCCATCCGCAAAACCCATTCGAGAAAACTTTTTTCAAGTTCATCTATTCCCAAAAGAACAGGTGGGCCTTCCATAAAA
>CAJQOR010000031.1 GCA_905479965.1 uncultured Rhizobiaceae group bacterium
TCACCCGCAAATATTTCCAGACCAACATGGCTGACATGAACGATCTTGGTCTCGTCTCCCAGTCGCAACGAAAGACCCTCAAGGGTGATACCAAATACCGTGGTTACATCCGCTACGATCCCGACCATCCTGCAACCAACATCGAAGCATCAGACGTGCCCTTCATCCCAGAATACCAGAAGGATGCGAAGCTTATCGAGATGCGGGATAGCATGAAACGTAAAGGTATGAGGGTCGTGGCTTAGCACGCTATGGCCGTGCATCTAATCGATCACTCAATTAGAAGCCCGGTTATGCATCAAAACCGGAAGTCGTGGTGAAGAGCATGACATTCGCAAAAGTGCCAACAGCGGACATTCAACTCCAATATATTTTGCAAACTATTTGTTTTGTTCACTTGAATTGAACTAAACACTCAATAACGCTAAGTTTGTTTCATAATGTGGGAGGCAATCGACCACCGAACTGGTTTTAATGTAGTGAAATAAACTCGATGCGATGGGATCGCGGAATACTACATCACTCGTCTAATCTTCGATATTCACCAAATCAGAATAGGCTCGCACACCGCGAGTAATTTGTGTGTTCAAAACATTTTTTGCGGCTTGTGTCTTTCCTTCCCGAAGAAGCGAAGATATCTCTTTGTGCTCCTTGAAGGACTTCGATGTTCGCTCAGGCTGTTTTGATAAATATGTCCGCATCGTTTTGACGATATCGCTAACTTTTTGGTATCCCTCCCGCAAATAGACATTACCGCAATATCTAAAAAAAACTTCATGAAATTCTGCGTCGAGCTCAAGATATAGTTCAAATGCAGATGCATTCCGGGCTTCAGACATTTTTGAAACCAAATCATCTAGTTCGCTCAGCAACGCGGCTGGATTATCCTCTACAGCTTGCTCCATCGCTGTGCATTCCAGCATCATTCTGTACTGACAAAGTTGTAAGACATCCTCTTTAGTAAGTGTAAAAACAAATGCTCCCCGCTGCGGAAAAATTTGAACTAGCCCTTGAAGTTTCAGCGCAGCGAGCGCCTCTCTCACTGGCGTTTTGCTAATGCCCATCGCCGATGAAAGTTTGGCCTCGGATAAAGATTCGCCCAGTTTGAAAGTTCCTCTGACAATTTCATTTCGGATATGCTCCTCTGCGATTTTACTTAATGATTCCGGACGTTTGATTTGCATTGATGTTGTCATTTTCGTCGAGTTCCTTCGCTTCATCTTGCGACTATAACAGATTTATTGTTGATTTCTACATCATATCTGGTATATCAGATAGAATATTGCAGTATGAACTGCAGTAAAATGATCCCAGGGAGGAAAATATGTTGAAGAAAACTACAATTGCGCTCAGTGTTGCCATGTCAGTCGGATTAGCCTTTGGGGCATCTGCGGAAACCGTCATCAAAATTGGTCACGGGGCGGCAGAAGCTTTCCACATGCATCGTGCACTATTAAAATTTGAAGAGCTTGTTGAAGCTGGATCCAGTAAAGAGATAGACGTACAGATATTTCCATCCTCACAAATGGGCCCTGATCGTGAGATGATCGAGGGTGTTCAAACTGGGGTTTTGGAAATGGCCATTCCTCCATCCTCATTTTTTGCTGGATGGGATCCAGCTTTTGCAGTGATTGAACTACCTTACATGTACGCCTCGAAAGACATTGCCTTTGATGTTCTCGATAGTGATGCAGGCGCTGGAATGCTTGACCGGGTTGAGAACCAAGGACTAATCGGTCTTGGTTGGCTTGAATTAGGTGTTCGCAATGTTACCAATAATGTGCGTCCTATTGCTACGCCAGAAGACCTTGAAGGTGTGAAGTTGCGTACAATGAAGGTTCCAGCACATGTTGCTACCTTTGAAACTCTTGGAGCAAACCCTACTCCAATGAACTTCGGCGAAGTTTATTCAGCCCTTCAACAAGGGGTTATTGATGGTCAGGAAAATCCACTTGCGATCATCACTTCTCAACGCTTCTACGAAGTTCAAAAGTATCTCTCAACAACAGGTCATGTTTTTGCCGTTTATATGCCGGTCATTTCCAAACCATTCTTTGACAGTCTTTCTACAGAGCATCAGCAGTTAATTCAGAAATCGATGGCAGAAGCACGTGCTTATCAGGCAGAATTGGTGGCTAGTGAAGATACAGCTCAACTCGAAGAAATTCGTGCATCGGGTGTTGAAGTTCTTGAATTGACAGCTGCTCAACGTCAGGCATTTGCTGATAAAACTGAAAGTGTGCGCCTTCAATATCGCGAAGAAGTCGGTGCTGATAATTTTGACGCTTGGGTTGCGGCGGTAGCCTCAGCAAGCGGAAAATAGTCCTCAACTTACGTTGTTGTTTGTGCACCCGTGCCAAACGGATTCGGGTGCACTACTTTTAAGGGAGGTGGGAATGTCGGTTCTCAGTTGGATTAATTTAAACGCTGAAAAGGCTTTAGCAAGTATACTATTGGCCGCAATTGTTTTGCTAATCTTCGGCAATGTTTTCATGCGTTATGTTATGAATGCATCCCTTTCATGGGGGGAGGAAATAACATTATGGCTGTTTGTTTGGTTTGTTTGGCTCGGCGTTAGTTATGCTTTTCATACAGGAGAACACGTTCGCATTACAGTTTTACGTGATGTGTTTAGTGAGAACGTGCGGTTATATGCTGATGTCGTTATCTCACTTCTGGTACTCGGGTTTCTGCTCGTTTTAACCTTTGAGTGTATCAAACTAATTTTGATGCCGTTTGTTGCCAGTCAAACATCTGTTGTCCTCGGGCTGCCTATTCCCATCCTTTATGCCTCCGCACCTGTCGGCGCTGGGCTGTCAGCAATTCGTGTCACGCAACATCTGCGGCGGACCCTGCGTTTAATAAAAACTTCCAACGCGTGAGGACAATCTGATGCTTGCTATTACTTTATTTCTAACACTCTTTGCGTTGTTACTTTTCAGTGTACCTATTGGAATTTGCCTCGGTCTAGCAACAATGATCGTTATGATTTTTGTCGATGGCACACCACCCATGGTGCTTTTAGCTCGATCCGTCGTGACCGGAGCAGATTCATTCCCATTGATTGCAGTTCCATTATTTATATTGGCAGGTGACCTCATGCAACACGGTGGAATGTCGCGTCGTTTGGTTGGCTTTGCCAATGCACTAATTGGACATATCCGCGGTGGGCTTGCATATGTAAATGTACTTGCTTGTGTGTTCTTTGCGGCAATCTCCGGTTCGTCACCTGCGACGGTGGCTGCCATTGGTGCAAACATGATTCCAGAGATGGAAAAAGTTGGATATTCACGAAAGTTTAGTGGGTCGTTGACAGCATCTTCGGGAATGATCGGTGTGATGATACCGCCAAGCATTCCGTTTATCATCTATGGTGTCACTGCAGAAGTATCGATTGGAAAATTGTTCCTCGCCGGCGTTATCCCGGGTATCCTGTTCGCACTAATGTTTATGCTTGTGGCGCGAATCTTGTTGCGCGGCAATACTGATGTTCAGCAGTCTACAACTACTTTCTCTGGACCCGGTGTCTGGAAAAGTTTTAGGTCTTCAATTTGGGCACTTTTGGTTCCTGGAATTATACTTGGTGGTATTTATAGTGGTATCTTTACTCCGACAGAGGCAGGGGCCGTCGCGGTCGTTTATGCCGCGATCATAGGAATTTTCGTCTATAGAGACATAACAATCAAAGATTTACCTGCGATTTTGGCTAGTAGTGCCAAAACTAGCGGTACTATTTTGATACTTGTAATTATGGCAACGGCTTTCGGTAGATTGATCACGCTTGCACAGATACCAGCAGACCTTGCCAACAGCATCGCTAGTTTGTCGGATAATCCGATTGTTATTCTATTGCTTATCAATATTCTTTTACTGGTCATTGGTATGTTCATGGAGACGATCTCGTCAATCATTATCATGACCCCAATATTGTTGCCAGTTGCTGTAGCCATAGGTGTTGATCCCATCGTGTTCGGTGTCATTCTTACGGTTAATCTTGCCATCGGCTTCTGTACACCGCCTTTGGGAGTGAACCTGTTTGTTGCAAGTAGCATTTCCAAAGTTTCCATTGAAAGCCTTAGTCGGGCAATACTGCCTTTCTTTGTTGGGATGCTGATTCTTCTAATGCTTGTCACCTACATTCCTGCGATTTCACTAGCTTTACCATCGATTTGGTAATCATCGATTTCGCAATCACAATTTAGCATTTTAAAGGGAAAAAAATGGAATTGGATCTGTCCCACCCATCGATAGATGACCTGCGGAAAACGGCACAAAAGCGCATTCCGAAATTCGCCTTTGAATATCTCGATAGCGCCACCGGCAGAGAGTTAGGTTTAAAAACAAACCGTGACGCCCTCGATGCAATCGGCTTTATGCCCAGCGTATTATGTGGGCGTACTAAAGCCAACTTGCAGACAACGATGCTTGGGCAAAAATTTGACTTACCATTTGGAATAGCTCCGGTGGGAATGTCGGGTTTAATGTGGGCTGGTGCAGAACGTCTGCTTGCGCAGGCCGCTGTTGCGCATAACATTCCGTTCTCTTTATCCAGTGTAGCAGTTGCGTCTCCCGAAGACGTCGCTCCTCACATCGGCGATAATGGATGGTTCCAGCATTATCCCGTAAATTCAGCGGAATTGCGCCGAGCAATGCTACCAAGGATAAAAGCAGCTGGATTTCATACACTCATCATTACAGTAGATGTGCCGGAAGAAAGTAGACGAGAGCGCCAGAGGCGTGCAAACCTAACTGTCCCGCCAAAAGCTGACTTACGCACGATGCTTGAAATGCTTAGATGCCCTGCTTGGTGCCTTGCTCATTTACAAGAAGGCATTATGCCGAGAATGCGCTTTTTCGATGATTATGTTCCAGTTCGAGGGCGGCAAAGTTTCACACATGCAGGTGCTTTGATCCGAGGGATACCGGACTGGCAATATCTACAAGAGTTACGCCAAGAATGGGATGGTCATTTGATAGTAAAAGGTGTTATGCGTCCAGAAGATGCCAAACGAATGGTCGCGGAAGGTGTAGATTGCATATGGGTTTCAAATCACTCAGGTCGTCAGTTTGAAGCCGGACCTGCGGTCATCGATCAGTTGCCGAAAATCCGAGAGGCTGTTGGTCAAGATGTTCCACTGATTTATGATTCAGGTGTCGCTTGGGGACTAGATGTAATGCGTGCACTTGCCAAAGGTGCGGATTACGTAATGCTTGGACGTGCGTTTCAATACGCCGTTGCAGCTTTTGGAGCTAAAGGAATTGATCACCTAATTCATGTATTGAAAACCGATATTCAAGCCAATATGAGCCAATTGGGTGTTGAGAATATTGACCAGCTTTCGAGCTATTTGCTCGATGAGAAATCGACGCCTCCCAAGGAGTGGCTTGGATTTTCTGGATGACGATTTCAATTGGCAATCTAACCAATTCACTACTGGTTTAGTTTTGTTGTCATATCTCTGACGGGGAAATTTGTTGCTACCAGTCTGGAAACATTGCTTCGAAATATCGAGCAATTTTGAATGAAAAAATACCTTTTAACCAAGAGGTTAGCGCAATCATTGGCGTAACGCGTGCAGCACACCCATCTTCAGGCATGTAGCCTAATACTCGTTTTGTTTCAGAAATATCCCAACGCATCCCCGGATTTTCAGACATGAGGTTTAGAGCTGCGAATGAAACATTTTTGGCGTCTATCGCACAGCGCATCCCGTTCAAAAAATCCCGATCACTGAG
>CAJQOR010000032.1 GCA_905479965.1 uncultured Rhizobiaceae group bacterium
ATCCAGCCAACAGTACGTGCAAGTGCAAATAGCACTGTGAACATGGTTGTTGGGAAGCCAAGGGCTTTCAATGTAATACCTGAGTAGAAATCAATATTTGGATATAGTTTTTTCTCAATGAAGTATTCATCAGTTAGTGCAATGCGCTCAAGTTCCATCGCAACTTCCAGCAATGGATCATCTTTAATACCCAATTCATTGAGCACTTCATGTGTTGTTTTTTGCATGATCTTCGCGCGTGGATCGTAGTTTTTGTAAACACGGTGACCAAAGCCCATGAGGCGGAATGGATCGTCTTTATCCTTTGCACGTGCAACATATTCAGGAATGTTATCAACACTGCCGATTTCAGCAAGCATGTTCAACGCAGCTTCGTTAGCACCACCATGCGCAGGGCCCCAAAGACACGCAATGCCAGCTGCAATACACGCAAACGGGTTTGCACCAGATGAACCAGCAAGACGCACAGTAGATGTAGACGCATTTTGCTCGTGATCAGCGTGAAGGATGAAGATACGATCCATTGCACGAGCAAGAACTGGGTTTACTTTGTAATCTTCACAAGGAACGGCAAAACACATGCGCAAAAAGTTTGATGCATAGTCTAGATCGTTCTTTGGATAGATAAATGGTTGGCCAACATGATATTTATAAGCCATCGCTGCCAAAGTTGGCAATTTCGCTATCATGCGCATAGACGCAACCATACGCTGATGCGGATCAGTGATATCTGTTGAATCGTGATAGAAAGAAGACATAGCGCCCACACAGCCGCAAAGAACGGCCATTGGGTGCGCATCACGACGGAAACCCGTAAAGAAGCGTGACATTTGCTCGTGCACCATTGTGTGGCGCGTTACGCGGTAATCAAAGTCTTCTTTTTGTATAGCTGTTGGCAACTCACCATAAAGAAGAAGATAACAGACTTCCAAGAAGTCACCTTGTTCTGCGAGCTGCTCAATAGGATAGCCACGGTGAAGCAAAACGCCATTATCGCCGTCGATGAATGTGATGTCAGAATCACAAGAACCAGTTGATGTAAAACCCGGGTCAAATGTGAAGGCACCAGTTTGTTTATATAGAGTGCTGATATCGATGACATCGGGACCCAAAGTTCCGGAGCGGACGGGAAAGTCAAACTCTTTGCCTTCGAAGTTTAATGTGGCTTTTTTATCGGTCATATTAGATCCCCTTTATATGTTTTTATGCAACGCGAAATGGAATTATGTTGCGGTGCATTCATAAAAGCTTGGGCTTTAGCTATACGATTTCTGAAGCATTGCCAAGATTGACAGGCAATATTTATAAACAGCCTTGTAAAACTATTGTTACGTTCAGCTTACTACTTGACAAAACTTATGGTAGTATTTTTCAAGTAATCTCTCAAATTACTAGAATGACTGGAATTATGCCCTGTGTTTGAAGTGGAGCAAAAACAGCAAGATTTAGCCAATAATAAGCGTTTTAAGCGATCTAAATCGTTTAAATTGAATAGATTTGGAATTAAAAATTTAGATTCACGCTATCACGAACGCTCAGATCATTTAAATCAAATAGGCTATCTACAGCAATCACTTGCGATAGAAACCAACTTTGGGCACACATTTTTGTTTGTTCCAGTGTTTTTAATTTTAGGCGCGTATTTCAATTTTTCTAGAAAATTAGACATCGATGACGCGTTTTTGTTGATTCCAATCATTGTTCTGAGCGTAATTGCCGCACTTCATAGACGTATAAATATAGGCTCAAAGTTTCTTTTATTGTTATTTGGCGCGTTTTTTATCGGAGCATTTGCTGCCAATATCGAGATGAAAAAGGCCACAATTTTGATCGATAGCGATGTAACAACGAACTTGAAAGGGACCGTATTATCAAAAAGTATCGGGACGAATGGTACGCCGCGTTATAAAATATTGATCAATGCAACGTCTTCGCCTGCAATAAAACGACCACCACAAAAGGTTCAATTGGTCTCCCGTAGTGGAGGGGGAAAACTAGAGGTTGGTCAGATTATTGAAACTAGAGCCCGGCTAACCCGCCCATCTGGACCGGTTTATCCAAAAGGATATGATTTTGCATTTGGTGCTTATATCAACGACATCGGTGCCTACGGGTTTATGCTTGGTGCGCCAATCGTGTTGGGACATGTAAGTTACCAAAAATTACCATTAAAAAGCAGGTTTGAATTATTTGTTGGAGCAATCCAATCTATGATATCAAATAGAATAAATGATCATCTAAGCGCAGATGCTGCCGCCATTTCATCCGCACTTATCATTGCCGATAAGAAAGCGATCAGCGAGGAGACTGTGACTGCGCTTCGCAATGCAGGATTGGCTCATATTTTAGCGATATCGGGTCTTCATATGGTTCTAGCATCCGGTACTTTATTTTTAACCCTGCGCGCATTATTAAGCTTTTTCCCATCACTCGTTCAGGCTATTGCAGTCAAGAAAATTGCAGCAATTGCAGCGCTATTGGCAGCAACCTCCTATCTGGTCATATCCGGTGCGCCGATATCCGCACAACGTGCATGGCTTATGCTGGTAATCATGTTGGGCGCAACAATCCTTGATAAACC
>CAJQOR010000033.1 GCA_905479965.1 uncultured Rhizobiaceae group bacterium
TCATCAAATATAAGCATGAGTGCCTGTGTGACAACAGCAATTATTCCAGCTTGCATGCCCTCCCATCATCACAATACATCTCTAAAAATTTCAGTTGATCTTTGCATTTCAAAATGGTTCTATTTGACCATACCTTGGCAATAAAGGCATTGCGCGCTGCTGCTTAGGTGAGCGGAGCCTGTCTGCTCACAGTCTGGGTCTTCATTGATCAATAGCGTGCAATTGGCTCTTTTGTTTCAAAACGGGCGGCGCGCCGTCATAGCTAAGGTATGGTCAAATAGAACCATTTTGAAATGCAAAGATCAACTGAAATTTTTAGAGATGTATTGTGATGATGGGAGGGCATGCAAGCTGGAATAATTGCTGTTGTCACACAGGCACTCATGCTTATATTTGATGAATACCAAAGCGTATTTTCTGCCAAATACGCTCATGGAAGAAATATAAAAACAGCTTGGTGATCACTTCAAAGCTGCCGATTGAGAAAGCAGTAAGAAGATTGCCAGTAAAGAACCAAGCGAGCAACATTGTATCTAGCGATGCTAATACACGCCATGTTGCCGTTTTTGCCATAGATCGCGCGTAGGTCTCTGGTTTTTCACCATATGCCGCATTCTTACCCCATGGCACACGCGTCCAGACTTGTTCATGAGCGCTATAAATAATCAACTTAGTAACGACTTCAGCGATGGCAATATAGCCCGCAGTGTGGATGATGTTTCCACCTTCTTCTGCTAGATTTAGCCCAAACCAAGGCGCCAAAAATGTGATGACGAGGAAAGACAATAAGAACGTGTCCAGCGTGCCAATGACACGCCAGGAAACAGCTTTTGCAAAAGAACGTTTCACACTATCGCGCGGAGATTTATCTTGCGCTGGATTGCGGGTTTCTTCGCGACTTATTTGAGCAGTCATGAGTGCGCCTAGCTTCAAGAATTTAGAGCACTAACCTCATGATCTTGCGACATTAATAACTTGACGGTCGCTGTTTGAGGTTATGATCAAAGCCTCTTGTTGATCCTGGCCTCCCAGGACCGATGATACCCCAATTTCTGCCAAATTGACAGGTATTTCATGCTTAAGTACCGCAAGTTCAACATCATCAGCGTTAAAATCAGCAAGAGGATTGATCTCAATAACGCTCACATCTTCACGCCAAATCGCAAATTTAGGTGAAGCGTCATGCTCTAATTGATCTGCCTCGAGCGATTTATGTGCACTGGTGATCCATACATCAAATTTCTTCAGTGTTTGGGGCACATCTTCATCGAGTTCGTTAAATGAGATTTCATAGCGCTCACTGGTAATTTGGCGCAACACCGCCTGCTCTTTTTGTTGAGCCGAGATATTGGCATACAAAGCCACATCCCCGCTTTGCGTAGTGAAAAGCCAAGTGAGATATTGGTCTGCCCAATCAAATTTTGATAAGATAGCAGCGCGGCTAAACCGCTCTTTTATAAACAAAATTCGCTGTTCTAGTGTTAACTTTGCAAGTCCCTGATTAAGACCTTCAACCATCTTTTTCTCAAACACTGGAATCTCCTTTTCAAGACTTCCTCCATAATGATTAAAAAATGAGACTCTTGAAAGGTACGATTTTCCAAGCTGAGCGGTAAAAGCAAATCAAATTCTTCATGTATGCGGTTACATAGGAAATTAGGTTTTACAGACACAATTTTTGAATTGGATGCATGAAGTACCAGTTGAAAATTGCACTTACGTCCAAAATTTCAGATTAAAGGGCTTCTTTAAAGGTTTCGATTGGCCGTCAGTTAAATCGATTGTTTCATCAACAATTTCGAGTTCGAATTGACAGCCAAAACCTGACCCTTGACCTCGCAGGTAAAAACCGTAGTGCAAACTTTCCGCTGTTTCTGGGATGTCTAAGACGATTTCTCGCTGTTCCCAACCCGTGGTTCCAGTGAGCGGCCCATTTATCTGACGGGTCTCCATATTGGCAAAGGCTACATGTTTCCCGGCCACTTTACCGTCAGCACGCAACCAGATTGTAACAGCGCCCTCACAATTCTCAGCTTTCAACTCGCCCTTAAATCGTAAGCGTTTAGTTTTATAATCCCCAATCTCACAACTCTGCATGAATGTAGCGAACCCATCGCCTATCGGTGGGGCGTCCTTTTTTGAGCGAATAAGCATTGGATGAGAACCGCCACGTTTTTGATCCGAAATTAAACCATACTCAAAATAGGAAATATTTGTGCCACTCATCTGCCAACCATCCGGCAAAGAAAGTAAATTTGTTTGTTTGTTGAGCTTTGCAGATAATGTGTTCCAATCTTTAAAACCTGAAAACTTTGCAACCACTTCTAATGCGTGCCCGCGGGTAATGTCATACCCGAGTTCTTTTAAAATTATAGAGAGTTTGTCGGCATGCGCTTTTACATCATCGGGAGAATTCATGTCTCTTTCCTTTGTTATGCGATGTCATGTGGTGTCCAATTTGCCAAATCATCGCCAAACAAAGTCGAGGATCTAAATATTTAATGTGCTTTTACGTCACCGATTTGGGCTTGGACCGCCGGAAGCACAATCCTTAGATGCAATATAAAGCATAATTCACGTTGGTCAATTCACTAAAAGTTTGCCACTTGACATTTAGTTTAATGTCAAACTATATTTAGTTTGACATTAAACTAAAAAGGATATCCACAATGAAGCGTCGTAATTTTCTAGCTCTTTTAGGTGGCGGAGTTGTTTTGGCTGCTGGCGGTACCTTGGGTTCGGTTGCTATGCGTACGCCGGATCGAGCACTCACCCCGTGGCAAAATGCAGGTGGCGATCAATATAGCGATCCGCGCATGCGCGCCCTCTCCTATGCAATCCTTGCACCTAATCCGCACAATCGTCAGCCATGGCTGGTGGATTTATCCAACAAAGACCAGATCATACTCACGGTTGATACCAATAAATTGCTGCCGCACACCAACCCCTTTAGCCGCCAGATAACCATTGGTTTGGGTTGTTTCTTGGAAGTTTTACGTATGGCCGCGGCACAAGATGGTTTTCGTGCCGATATCGCTGTCTTTCCAAGAGGATCAGATGCCTCCACATTAGATCAACGCCCAGTTGCTATAATTGACATGATAAAAGATAGCAGTGTTCAATCTGATCCCCTCTTTGCACATATATTTGAACGTCGTTCTCTAAAAGAACCTTTTGATACGACCAAACCGGTATCATCGAACTTACTCACCCGTGTTGCAGACGAAGCATTATATACCAACACCGCGACAACCAATGATGAGGCGAGCATAAACAAGTTTCGTAAACTCACGCGAGACGCGTTTACGATTGAGCTTGATACGCCGCGAACATATAAAGAAAGCGTCGACCTCTTCCGCATTGGTAAGAAAGAGATTGAAGCCAATCCCGATGGCATTGATTTCTCAGGCCCAATTTTTGAAACCATGGGCTTTTTGGGGCTCATGTCGCGCGAGGGTGCACTGGATACAAATTCCATTGAATTTGAGGAAGGTAAAAAAGCGCTCTATGCGCAAACAGACACTGGTATGGCCTATCTTTGGGTAGTGACCAACGGCAATACAAGAGAAGATCAGATTAACGCTGGGCGCGATTGGGTTCGCATCAATCTTGCTACAACGCGCGAGAATATTGGTCTTCATCCAATGAGCCAAGCGTTGCAGGAATATGCTGAAATGAAAACAATTTACGATCAAATTCATCAAGATTTGGCACCAAAAGGTGAATCAGTTCAAATGTTTGGTCGATTGGGATATGCTGAACGAGTCGCGCCAAGCCCGCGCTGGCCAATTGAGGCTAAAATACTAAGTTAGAAAGAAGTTCGATCTTTGAGTGATACCGAACGAAAAGTGTTTCAATTTTTCAATGAGATTGGGATTATCAATCAGCTGGCGACCGATATCTTTCAATCGAATATGCCGGACGGATTGCACATATCCCATTTCTCTGTATTGAACCACCTCGTTCGGTTAGGTGATGG
>CAJQOR010000034.1 GCA_905479965.1 uncultured Rhizobiaceae group bacterium
GCCAGATTACTCCCGCAGCCGCATTAAAGCGCTCATTGAAGCCGGTGCAGTATCTATAAATGGCGCGATTACGAAAGAACCCAAGAAAAAAATCGCCGCTGATATGAGCATAGAAGTCATATTGCCAGAAATTGCAGACGCTGAACCGCAGCCTGAAAACATTCCTTTGGACATTATATATGAGGATGACGATCTAATTGTCGTCAACAAGCCAATTGGACTGGTGGTCCACCCCGGTGCGGGCAATACATCAGGCACGCTGGTCAATGCATTGCTTTATCACTGTGGCGCGTCATTGTCCGGGATTGGCGGGGTTAAACGACCCGGGATTGTGCACCGATTGGATAAAGACACCAGCGGTGTGATGGTGGTTGCCAAACATGACATTGCACATCGCCACCTATCCGAACAATTTGCCGATCATGGACGAACAGGCGAATTAGAACGTGCCTATTGGGCTTTAGTTTGGGGCGCACCAAATCCTATTAAATCGACAATCAGCACATTTCTTGGTCGTTCAAACGATCGATTAAAGCGCGCTGTGTGCTCAGAACGCGCCCCTGATGCAAAACATGCCGTCACGCATTACAAAACCAAACAGAGTTATGGTGGCCAAGAGGGCGTAAATGCTTTTGCTTCGTTGGTTGAATGCCGATTAGAGACGGGCCGCACACACCAAATCAGGGTTCATATGGCTCATAACGGGCATCCTTTGATCGGGGATTTAACCTATGGTGCAGCATTTAAAACCAAGGCAAACAAACTTCCCGACGAACAACGCAATGCTATTAACGCTTTCACCCATCAGGCGTTGCATGCTTATCTGTTGCAGTTTAAACACCCTGTTTCAGGTGAAATAATGCGTTTTGAGGCAGAATTACCGAAAGATTTTGCAAATCTAACAAAGATACTTGAACGTATAGAATTATAAGAACTTTACGTGACAATCACGCAAGGTTCACAATTTAGTGTTCAAACTCTTGGCGTGAAAAGCTTGAAACAAGCTTATGCCATAATTAAGTTGTATTAAATCGATGCGCAATAAGCGGTCGCAACTTGCCTTAATGGAAGTTGAAACAATAGGAGGGTGCTTTATGGCCCAGAAAACTTTACCATCAATCACATCCGGTAAGGGTGGATTGGATCGTTATCTTGCTGAAATCAGGCGTTTTCCAATGCTTGAGCCACAGGAAGAATATATGCTTGCAAAACGTTATGAAGAGCACGATGACCGCGATGCGGCTCAGCGCCTTGTAACGTCTCACCTACGATTAGTTGCTAAAATTGCAATGGGTTATCGCGGCTACGGCTTGCCGATTGGCGAAGTTGTGTCTGAAGGTAACGTTGGTCTTATGCAGGCTGTTAAGAAATTTGACCCAGAACGCGGGTTCCGCCTTGCAACATATGCGATGTGGTGGATCAAAGCATCTATTCAGGAATATATCCTAAGATCATGGTCGCTTGTGAAAATGGGGACAACAGCAAATCAAAAGCGTTTGTTCTTTAATCTTCGCAAAATTAAAGGCCGCATTCAGGCAATTGATGAAAACGATCTTACACCTGATCAAGTAGATCATATTGCAACACAGCTTCAGGTTCCTGAAAAAGACGTTATTTCTATGAACCAACGCCTAAGTGGTGATGCTTCGCTGAACGCTCCGATTAAAACGGGTGAAGGTGAGACAGGTCAGTGGCAAGATTGGCTCGTTGATGAAAGCCGCAGCCAGGAAGAAATTCTGGTTGAGCAAGATCAACTTGAAACACGCCGTGACATGCTCACAACTGCGATTAGTGTTCTTAACGAACGTGAGCAACGCATCTTTAAAGCCCGACGTCTAAGCGAAGATCCGCTAACTCTTGAAGAGCTTTCAGGTGAGTTTTCGATATCACGTGAGCGTGTGCGCCAAATTGAAGTGCGTGCGTTTGAAAAAGTACAGGCAGCTGTTCGTAAAGCTGCACTTGAAGCACAACAAGCTCTTGTAACTGTGGAAACAGAAGACGCTTAAATCAAAAATATCATGCACTACTTTCTGTAGTGCATGATACGCCCAATCGTATTCATCAAAATTTGAGCTGCCAGTACCGCGGTTGATCCAGTATGATCATAATCGGGTGCGACCTCGACCAGATCGAGCCCAACAATATCCCCACGTTGTGCCAATCCATCCAAAAATTCCAAAATTTCATAATACAAAAACCCACCATGACTTGGCGTGCCTGTTCCTGCGGCAATCGATGGATCAAACCCATCGATATCGATGGTCACATAATATCTCACACCTTTTGGTATGCGATCCAATACACTTTGATGCCCCAACTGCCTGAACTTTCTGACAGATAAGATATCCGAACCCATTGCGCGCGCAGCTTCATAACCTTCTTTCGCGGTTGAAGAGACATTGCGAATACCGATTTGGCTTAAACCTGTCACATAGTCTTTTTCCGCTGCACGGCGCATTGGATTACCATGTCCATATTTAACCCCATGTCGCTCATCGACAAAATCAAGGTGCGCATCAATTTGCACAAGATGAATTGGCTCCTGTTCCGAAAACGCGTTGATACAAGGAATATTGATAGAATGATCACCACCCAGCACAACAGGAAGTGCACCGGCATCTAAGATTTTGCGAACACCATATTCAATATTTTTGTGGCTGTTTATCGTATCGGTATGAATAATATCAGCATCACCAAGATCAACAATCTTAACCTCTTCAGCGGGAAGATAAGTCACATCATCTTCAAAATCATAAGCGCCGCCATGCCCGAAGGAAAACAATGTAGAGGCTTCTCTTATTGCACGCGGGCCAAACCGAGCACCCGAACGCCACTGGGTGCCAAAATCAAAAGGAGCACCCAAAACCGCAACATCAGCTTTGATGTTGTCCCAGTCATCAACATATTGGTTCTTACCAAAAGTGGAAATTCCAACAAATGGTAGGTCAAGCCGACCTTTTTCATAACCGTGACCTGACATACCTAACCCTAACTTACTCTGTTGTTTTATTGAACTGGATTGCGTTCCCAAGCAGCGAGCACTTTATCGAAGATTGCAACACCACTCGCACCTTTTTCAAGTGTAATCAATGCCTTGCGACCATTACTATAAGAGATTGGAATATCGATCCAGTTTCGGCGGCTTAATAATTGCAGGTTCGTTGCGACCACTTCTGGATCATCATTTTCCAAACCTACGACAAAGAATGTTGTATCAATTTTTGCAGAAATCGCAGCCAGCCTATCGCCCGGTTGCTCTTCAGTATTCTTCATCTTAACTTCCGTCACTTGGTCAATTTCTCCGCCTTCAAAATCATCAGGAAGAGAGAAATTAATGTCAACTAAGTGACTGACAGGCAACGTCTGATCGCCGTTCAATTTGATAGATATATCAATTGATAAATTACGTTCAGGCACCTGAATTTGAGCTCGGATAAATGGTCGCGAAGTTGTTCCATCGGATTCAACCTCTTCAGTCCAAGTCACACCACCTTCGTAACGCGCTTGCTGTTCTAAACCTAAGCTAGTTTCATAAAACAACATCTTCTCAATTGACGGCGCACCATCTGTCGCCTGCTCGGGTTTTTGAGCAAGATCAGTTGCAGTGCCATCACCAGAAAGTTCTGCAACAGAGCGGCCTTCTTCACCTGGAAGACCATTGATAACTTCAGGTGACGGTCCCGCATCTTCTTCGGTACCATCAACGTTTAGCCGTTGTGTAAATTTCTCAGCATCACCCTCTGGGCCAGCTTCACTTGCGACTGGGGCCGTTTCTTCGACCTTAGTGACCACCTCACGCTCTTCAGGCGCGTCTCCATCACTTGCGATTTCATCAGCTTCAGAAGATGTTTCTACAGCCTCAGCAACTTGCACTTCGTCGCTATTAAAACTATCCGCACCATAACGCCATACGCCATAAGCGGATCCTGCAAGAACCAATAAAATAGCGGCCACAATCATAACGATCGGTGATTTTTTACGCTTGGGCTCGGGCGCCTCTGGCAAAGCTTCCGCACCAAAGCCAAATGCTGCATCATGATCTGGAAACTCAGAATTGTCATCATTTGGGTCTGTCTGCAAACTAGACTTTATCTCACCAACAGCCTGATCGATAATGCTGTCATCTGTTAAGAACGATGAATCCGCTTTTGGCATTTCCTTACCAGTTTGCCCAGCATCTATCCGAGATGTCACATCGTTTACAATTTCAGAAACTTTATCATCAACAACTGATGCCGTTTCAATACCGCGATCGACCGGAGGAATAGCAAGTTCATCATCAATCTCATTGGAAACTGAGGCTTTCTCATCCAAAGTTGCAATATCGTCTTTAATTTCTTGAACAGGCTCTTTGGCAATCTCTTCAGTGACTGTTTTAATCTCTGTAGGTTCTGATACCGGAGTTTGACTTTCCTCTACCGCAGGCTCTTGGATTGAAGGCGCATCATCTAAAGGCGCAACCTCGTCTTCAACAGTCTTACTCGGCTCTGGTTCAGATATCGGATTGGGCTCATCCAAAACAGGTTCTGGTTCTGAGACCGGCTCGGCAGGTTTCGGCTCTACTTCAACTGGCTCAACGTCTATCGATTTTGCAACAACAGGTGCTGCAGGGGGAATAGGTACAGGCTCTTTTTTCGGAGCTTCAACCTTTGCCGGCTCTGGAAGTTCCTCATTTTTCTCAACAACAGGCTCAGCGGGCTTTGAAACAACTGGTTCAATTGGCTTTGGTGGTGCTAAAGGAGCTGGAGTGCTTGATGGCGGTGCCGCTACAGCATTGGTTTGAGGCGCATTCCCCTCGGCGTATTCCGCCTCGATTTTCGCAATCGCATCTTCAACACTTGAGAGCTGACGTTCAAAAACAGCACTGCTGCTTGTATTCGGCATCGCCTCAAGTTGACGCTGAATGGTCTGACGCGCACGATCATAGACTTTTTGTCTCGCCTCTGGCGTATTAGTCGCCAGCCCTTCGACAGCTCGTCTGATAACTCCGGTAAAGTCAGCCATTTCTAACCTCGCAAAAACTTACAATTTGATACTTTTACGGCAAAATTATAACCGTAACGATCAAAAACGACCTTAATCTTCAAATGGATCCGTCACAAGTATCGTATCATCCCTTTCAGGACTTGTGGATAACATTGAAACAGGTGCCCCAATTAACTCTTCAACACGGCGCACATATTTGATCGCTTGCGCAGGAAGATCTGCCCAAGATCGCGCACCAACTGTTGTTTCGTTCCAGCCTTCCATCACTTCATAAACTGGAACAACTCTGGCCTGCGCACCTTGGCTTGCTGGAAGGTAATCAATGCGTTTACCGTCCAATTCATAACCAACACAAATCTTTAGCTCTTTAAAGCCATCCAAAACATCAAGCTTTGTTAGCGCAATGCCTGTAATACCATTCACTGCAACAGACTGGCGAACAAGTGCTGCATCAAACCAACCACAGCGGCGCTGACGACCCGTAACTGTCCCAAACTCATGACCACGTTCACCAAGTCTCTGGCCATCATCATCATCAAGTTCAGTTGGGAAAGGTCCCTCACCCACGCGTGTTGTGTAAGCTTTGGTGATACCAAGAATATAGCCAAGCGAACCCGGCCCCATGCCACTACCAGCTGCAGCCTGTCCAGCTACAACATTGGAAGATGTCACAAATGGGTAAGTCCCGTGATCAATATCTAGCAATGTACCTTGCGCACCTTCAAACAAAATGCGTTCACCAGCTTTACGTTTTTGGTCCAGTAAGAGCCAAACTGATTCAATAAACGGCAACATTCGATCGCGGATCGCCATCAACTCAGCAATGAGCGTATCCACGGCAATTTCATCTTGTCCAAGACCACGGCGCAAAGCATTGTGGTGTGTAAGTATACGCTCAACTTTGGCAGGTAGAGTTTCAGTGTTTACAAGATCCATCATGCGAATAGAACGGCGACCAACTTTATCTTCATAAGCTGGGCCAATACCACGACGTGTCGTTCCGATTTTTGTGCCCGTAGATGCCGCATCTTCGCGCAAACCATCAAGCTCTCTATGAAGCGACAGGATCAGTGTCGCATTATCCGCAATACGAAGTGTGTCATGGGTAATGATAACACCTTGTTCAGCAAGGCGATCAATTTCCGCAACAAGTGCATGAGGATCAATTACGACGCCATTGCCGATCACGGCCAATTTGCCTTTGCGCACAACACCAGATGGCAGCAAAGACAATTTATATGTCACACCATCGATAACCAATGTGTGGCCAGCATTATGCCCACCTTGAAAACGCACAACGACATCAGCGCGTTCTGACAGCCAATCAACAATTTTGCCTTTACCTTCATCGCCCCATTGAGAG
>CAJQOR010000035.1 GCA_905479965.1 uncultured Rhizobiaceae group bacterium
GGTTCTTATGCGTCTGGCGCACCGTTTGAGCTCATATTTTTAGGCCTGATGTGGAGCGAAGCGGAAATTATCGCAATGGCCTATGCTTATGAAACTTATGAATAATTTATCCGAATAAATATTCTGAAGAAGCTGTGGGTAGAAGCACTGGGATACAAAGACTGCTTTGGGCCATCAGATGTCGAAGCCAATAACTAAAATGATAACCGCTTTGTCCGTATGAATGGAAGTCTCTGAGCTTTCCAGAGACTTCAAGTTTGTGCCATGTGCGGACATATCATTCGGCTAGGTTACAGAAGCATTTGGTGATAGTTTATCTATCTACTCGACTTTTATAAATATCATTCTGCAGCGAAGGCACTCTCCAAATGGCGCGATATAGAAACGAATTGCCACAATTGGATCGTGGGCTATTTCTTGCCTATACAGGGATGGAAACCGATCTGATGTTTACCCAAGGCGTCGATTTACCGGGATTTGCATCTTATCCGCTTTTAGAAACTGATAAGGGTCAGACTCTGCTTAGTGAATATTTTGAGGACTTGATTGCAGTCGCTCGCAACGTTGGTGCCGGAGTCATTTTTGAAAGCCCCACATGGGTCGCAAACCGGGATCGCGGAGCGGAAATCGGGTACTCGCCCGAAACGCTGAAAGAAAGGAACCTTCAGTCCGTCGAATTGATGGTCAAAGTAAGAGATGCTCAAGGTGACCTGCCTACAGTCCTTAGCATAAATGTTGGTCCAAGAGCCGATGCCTATGCACCGGCTGAACGAATGTCACCGGATGATGCCGAACACTATCATTCAGAGCAGATTGGCGCGCTTGCGAAAACTGAAATTGATTTGATCAGCGGCTACACGATTGCCTATCCGGAGGAAGCTATTGGAATAGTTCGCGCAGCGCGGTACTTCGAGCTGCCAGTAATTATTGCGTTCACAGTTGAAACTGACGGGCGACTGCCTACAGGCATGCCGCTGGGGGTGGCAATCCAAACTGTTGACGAGGCGACCGATAACTATGCATCCTACTTCATGATCAATTGCGCGCATCCTGATCACTTCAGCCAGATTTTATCAGATGAGCCATGGATGAACCGATTGAAGGGCATCGTTGCAAACGCCTCGCGATGTAGCCATGCGGAACTTGACAAAGCTGAAATCTTGGATGATGGAAATCCCGAAGAGTTGGGCAGGAAGCTCACTGAAATTCATGCAGCATTTCCAAACATCAATATTCTAGGCGGTTGCTGTGGTACTGATATGCGCCACATGACTTACATCGCGCAAGCATCCAAGGGGCGGTAACCAGTCTCCGGTTTAAACAATTCTATATTTCAAATTACATCAGGTTATTTGTTCAAGATATCTAATCAGTCGCTCCGGGCCAATCTGTAACGTAACAAAAGAAGTTCAGATCGTCCGTTCCCAGATTGGGAGCAGTCATTGACGATTCTAAAAAAGCTTCAACCTCGTGCCAAAAGGCGATAATTGCAAAATGAGTTGAATAGTCGAACCTCAAATTTACTTTTTTGGCTAATATATTCCATCAAGAATCAGTTCTATAAGGTTTACTGGTACGGATGCTGTATCAACTAAAAAAGTTTATCTTCTTATCTCTCGCAATGTCCGTTTGTTTTTATGTTGATACGGAAATTCTGCAGGCAAGCAATGCGCAGCAATGTTTGGTGATCAAGAACGAATGTATGTGTTTATCCTCTTCCGAAAACATTCTTATCAAAGCAACTAAAAATAACCCATCCGATGTTGATCAAGTTGATCTTGATAAATTTACAGGAACCCAAATTCAGGATGCCTTGGATATTCTCGTCTCTTGCAAGTTGAAATCAGAAAAATTGAAGATATTAATGAGCGCCTGGTCAGCCGAATTTGAGTTTGAACGAAATAACACCACTGAAAAAAGAATCTCATATAAATTTCAACATAACGGGTGGAATTGGGTAAGTTCTCCTGTTGCAAAGGGATGCAACCTTGGTTGGTTCACATGTTGGTTTGAAGGCTTTGTCAATTCAAGCGAACGCAAATTTATCTTCACATTCGATACTGAAGATCGATTGTCATCAGCCGTGACCATGCTCACAGGCTTCTAGAAAGGAATTGCAAATGTGTATGAATACAACCATAATAAGTATTTGGGCAGGTTATTAAATGGAATCTCAAATTATAATAGGACTAATTGTCTGCGGTTTTCTAATTGCTTATGCAGCAGCAGAATGGTGCTTGGAATATGTTTTTGCCCGCAAAGACCGTAAACCATACTTTAATTTCGTCTTCGTAATGGCTTCAGCACTGGGATCTATATCAGTTCTATTACTTAGCTGGTTTGAGTTCCTTACCGCAGCATTGGTTATCGCAATTATCGGTGTAGTGGTCATATATGCACTCCGAATTTTCAGAAAAAGATTATCCATATATGATAATTGAATGCGTACTCATTTTTTCTTGCCGTGAGGAGTGACGTGAATTGCCATCATGTATGATATCCAACTTCGGCAATGGGCCGGTAGTTATCTAAACCAATGCTTGAATTGATGTCCGCTTTGTCCGTATGAACGGAAGTCTCTGAGCTTTCCAGAGAATTCAAGTTTGTGCCAGGCGGACATTCCCATGAACATCGAAAAATGGTGACGTATAAACCCTCAACTCAAGCAACAGCTTTCGCTGTACCGCGGTGCTGAGACGGGATGAAAAAAAATGCCGCAAGAGCTAAAACAATAAAGAGCAACATCACGCCAAAGGAATACCAGCCACCAAAACTTTGCGTGATTAGTGCAAAGACAAATGGCGCAGAGGCATTGAACGCCATGCGGATAGAGTTAATCCAACCAAGGCGTTCGCCATAGCCTTTTGCGCCAAATAGAGCGAGTGGCAATGTACCATTAGCGATCGTATTAAT
>CAJQOR010000036.1 GCA_905479965.1 uncultured Rhizobiaceae group bacterium
TCATTATTTTGATCTTTGGTAACCACAAGCTCTGCAATCAGCCCTTTGCCGCCTGATACACGCGCCTCTTCTACGCACTCTTTGATATACTTTGTCATAGCCTTTAATTTTGGAACAAGCTTTAAAAAATCAAAGACGCCATTGATACGAGTGAAACCTTCCGCCCAGGTAGCAAACTTTTTGCGATCTTGTTTGGGAAGTCCCAACAATTCACAAATCACCGCAAGAGGAAAACGCCGCGCAAAGGTCGACACCAAATCAACATCATTGCTCTCATTAAACAATTGAGAGACCATTTCATTGGCCATACTTTCAATCTCTGGCTCAAGAGCCATAATAGCTTCACGACGAAATGCACGATCAACAATTTGGCGCAAGCGCTTATGTTCATCCCCGTCCATGGTGAGCATGTTTGATGCCAGCAACCGAATAGTCTTTGGCATCCACCATTGCAAACCGACAGCTTTACCATTTGGTTTTCGTACGCCAAAATTCTCGCTGTCTTTTAGAATAAAGGTAGCCATCTCCTGATCTGTCGTCAGCCAAACCTTGCCAATGATTGGTATTTTTTGGCGCACCAGACGCCCATTTGACCGCAATTCAGACACAGCATTGAACGGATTTGACGATAATCTGTCAGAAAAAATGATGTTCATTTTTAATTTTAACCTCAATTTTGGCAAAAGTTATCAACAGATCTGGGCTGAAATAAGCCATTTGAAAGCAGCCTGTTTACCATGTTCGAAATTTAAATACGGATTAAATCGTTTAAATTATTTTTAAAACGATTTAGTTATTTTTAAAGCTATTTTAAAAAAATTTAATCCCTGTTATGTGTGATTTAAATATTTTAGCACGATATATTCATGAGGATTAACAATGAGCGAACGACTAGAAGATATTGCCAAGGCGATGGTCCAACCAGGTCAAGGTATTCTTGCGGCCGATGAATCGACAGGCACAATCAAGAAACGTCTTGATTCAATCGGAGTTGAATCTACTGCCGATACACGCAGAGACTATCGCGAAATGTTGTTTCGTACAGACGATGCGATGAAAAACAATATCTCTGGTGTCATTTTGTATGATGAAACACTTCGTCAGTCTGCAAAAGATGGCACACCGCTTGTTGAACTTATTAAGCAATCCGGTGCAGTACCGGGCATCAAAGTCGATACAGGTGCAAAACCATTGGCTGGATTTGATGGTGAAACAGTAACAGAAGGTCTCGATGGCTTGCGCGAGCGCTTGGCAGAATATCACCAACTTGGTGCACGTTTTGCCAAATGGCGTGGCGTGATCAACATTGCTGAAAACCGCCCTTCCCGCGCTTCAGTTGTAGCAAATGCGCATGCTTTGGCGCGCTATGCATCTCTTTGCCAAGAAGCGGGCATCGTCCCAATTGTTGAACCTGAAGTTCTGATGGATGGTCCAGATTCAACTCATGACATCAATCGCTGTTTCTCAGTAACGCTTGAAGCATTGCAAACAACATTTGCAGCGCTAGATGACTTGGATGTCAATCTTGAGGGTATGATCTTAAAACCAAATATGATTGTTCCAGGCATGAATTGCCCACGTCAAGCAAGCATTGAAGAAGTTGCAGAGAAAACTGTTCTTTGCCTTAAAACAGCTGTTCCACAAGCGGTACCTGGCATTGCATTCCTATCCGGCGGCCAAACAGAAGAACAAGCAACAGCACACCTTTCTGAAATGAACAAATCTGCTGACCTGCCTTGGGCACTGACATTCTCTTATGGCAGAGCATTACAAGCAGCAGCCCTAAAAGCTTGGGGTGGCAGAACAGAAAATGTGGCTGCTGGTCAGCGTGCATTTGCACACCGTGCGAAAATGAATGGTCTTGCCGCCATTGGCACATGGAGCCAAACGCAAGAAGCTGCTGCATAAATCTGATATGTATGAAAATCAACTAAGCCCGCAAATCTTGTTGCGGGCTTTTTTGTAAACTTATATCTTATTATAACGTTAGGATAATTTTACCCATATGCGCGCTTGTCTCCATATAAGCGTGAGCGTCGCTGGCTTCAGCCAATGAAAACGTTTGATCAATGATGGGTTTAACTTTCTTCGCTGCAAGAAGCGGCCAAACTTGTTCAAATAAGTCATCAGCCACAAAAGCTTTGAAACTGATTGGTCGTGCGCGCAATGTTGAACCTGAATGAGTGAGACGTTTTGCCATTAATTGCGCAAAATCGACTTGGGCTTTGCGACCACGCTGAAAAGCAATCTGTACAATGCGTCCTTCGATCGCCGCAGCCGCATAATTACGATTGATATAGTCTCCACCGACCATGTCCAAAATTAAATTGGCACCCAATTGCTCAGTATTGCGCTTCACATATTCAACAAACTCGACCTGTTTGTATTCAATCGCGTAATCTGCACCAAGGTCAGTCACAAATTTTGCCTTTTCAGCACTCCCCACGGTGGTAAAAACTGTAGCACCAAATGCTTTGGCAAGTTGAATTGCTGTTGTTCCGATACCTGACGAGCCACCATGAACCAAAAACTGCTCACCATCCTTAAGGTGCCCACGCTGAAACACATTGTGCCAAACAGTGAAGTAGGTTTCAGGAAGCGCTGCAGCTTCAACCATGGAAAGCCCTGCCGGAATTGGCAGCACATTACTTTCATGACATTTGGCATATTCAGCGTAGCCACCACCTGGTAACAACGCGCAAACGCTATCTCCAACGGAGTATCTGGTAACCTTCTTACCAACACGTTCAACAATTCCTGAAACTTCAAGGCCAGGAATATCGCTAGCACCTTTTGGCGGCGGATAATGGCCTAGTCGTTGAAGACAATCAGGGCGGTTCACACCCGCAGCATGCACCCGAATGAGAACTTCATCGGGTGCGTGTTTTGGGTAAGACCTCTGCCCGATCTCTAAAACCTCCGGCCCACCGAACTCCTTTATCTCAACGACCCGCATAGTATACCTCTCTTTTGTGCCCTTTATTTGGGCATTCTAGCGAATTTATAGTCTCGTTCTGATCCAATTTAATATGTTGTTAAGCCTTACAAGTTATTACTAACTTATCCGATAATTCGGATTTAGTAGAAAAAGTAACAGACTTTCTACTCGACGCCTCCCTGTTAAACTCTTGAGGGCCGCTTTGCGGCTCTTTTTTTTGTCAAAATCCCAAATCCTAACACAATTTAAGACTTCCTAACGCCCGTTAACCTTTCTTTAAGATATAACTTGCGTAATTTTTAAAAAATCTGCATCTTGTCTGAGTTGCACAGAAGACTATAAATTCTGGTAATATGTTGGCGTCAAGTTAGTAGAGAGTGTGAGACTTATATGTCCGAGACCAATCGTAATACAATTCGTTTTTCAGACCATGTAGCAAATTCAGAGAGCTTTAAAACTCTTTACGGTGAAGGCATGGGACTTGTTGAAGAAACAGCTGACTATCTGGATAGCACAGGTCGCGCTGCATCTAAAACACTGCCGCGAATTGCGTCTATTCTTTACTCCGCAGAATCAATGCGATTGACAACACGCCTTATGCAGCTTGCATCTTGGCTCTTGTTACAGCGCGCTGTGAACAATGGTGAAATGACGCGCGAACAAGCGATGACTGAAAAATCTAAAGTACGCCTTGATAGCTTTAACTGCGATCGCACGGCAGCTGGCTGGGACGAATTACCTGACGCATTCAAAGATCTAGTAGAGCGTTCATTGCGTTTGCAAAACCGCGTTGCGTTGCTCGACCGCGAAATCTATCGCCCAGAAGAAGCAAGCGACCAAGACACTGAGACAGAAAATTCAGTTCAGGCACAATTGTCACTTCTACAAACGGCTTTCATCAAGTAAGGCCAATAAAACATATTCAATAAAAAACCCGCCAGAAGGCGGGTTTTTTTGTAACTTATAATCTTGAAAAAGCCTTTGATTAAAGACCAAGACCAGCAAAACGGTTTTTGAATTTTGTGATACGTCCACCACGGTCCATAAGCTGTGCGCCGCCACCAGTCCAAGCTGGATGTGAAGTTGGATCAATTTCCAAGTTCATTGTGTCGCCTTCAGAACCCCAAGTCGAGCGAGTCATATATTCTGTACCGTCAGTCATTACCACTTTGATTGTGTGGTATTCAGGATGAATATCCGCTTTCATAATAATATTCCTGTCAGTTTGGCACGAAGCCTTGATAACTCTAGTCGGTTTATTTACATCTCTGTTGAGGTAAAGCTCACCGCTTCATAATCAAAGCCGTAGTCCTATCGGGCCACGGCTTCATAATTAGATAGCGAGGCTATACATCAACATAGCAATAAGCACAAGAGGTTT
>CAJQOR010000037.1 GCA_905479965.1 uncultured Rhizobiaceae group bacterium
CTTTAATGACAACAAATTCAGTTCCCTCTGGTGCATTCACATAAAGCCTTTTGCCATATTCAAGTGGAACAGTGTCATCACTATCACCATGCATGATCAAAATTGGGGCTGTGATGTTTTTGATATGTTCATCAGATTGAAAATCATGTTTGATGAGCGCTAAAACAGGAACCCACGGATAACGATCTGCCGCAACAGCGGCAACAGAGTTAAATGGCGCTTCCAGCACCATAGCAAATACATCTCTCTGTGTTGCCAGATATGTTGCAACGCCTGTGCCCAAAGAATGGCCATAAAGTGCGATAGGTTGTTCTCGTTCTGCCTGAATGAAATCATAGGCCGCGCTCGCATCAATAAATAAACCTGTTTCGCTTGGTTCTCCCGAACTGCCAGGATAACCGCGATATCCCGCTAAAAGTACACCAAAACCATCTTTGATAAGACGTGCACCGCGGCGTTTTTGACGAACTGCAGAACTGGCATTGCCATGGAAAACAATAATGGTCGCCTCTCCAGGTTCTGAAGGATGATGAAGGCCAAAAATAGTTTCACCGTCGGGTGTTTTGATCAGAACTTTTTCAAAGTTTTCATCGGGTGCATTTTCGGTATCAGATGGGCGAACCGGAAAGATGAGTTTGTCTTGCGAAAAATAAAGGTATGCTACTACAACTAAATATGCTGTGACGGCAGAGACGACGACGAAAGTGAATAACTTTTTTAAGATCGATAAGCGCAAAATATGACCTTTAGCATGAGCGTGTGCGGAACCTGATTATAAGTTAACGCATACAATTCTCAATCCACACATGACGCCTTTTTAGATCGACAAGTTTAGCTCAAATCAGAAATTGAGGCGCAAATATTTTCAATAATGTAGTCTTGGGTATCTTCAGACAGATATGGGTGCATTGGTAGACTTAAAACATCCAGTGACAATGCATCCGTCACAGGCAAAATTCCACCTGATGAATGACCGGCAATCAGGTTGTGGCTGTAAGCATCCTGATTATGCAATGGTTTGGCATAATAAACGGCTGTTGGAATGCCTTTGTCTTTAAGTTTTGCCTGTAATGCATCACGATCCAAGCCTTGAGGCAGACGTGTTGTGTATTGCGCCCAAACAGACTGGCAACCTTCAGGGACATGTGGGCAATTAACAAGATCGTTAAGGCCAGACGTGTAACGGTCAGCAACTTTCTGGCGCTCGACTATTTCACCGTCAAAAATCTTCAATTTCTCAAGTAGAACCGCAGCCTGCATTGTATCAAGGCGGCCTGTCATACCAATACGAACATTGTCATACTGGCTTGTACCTTTACCATGAAATAAGATGGAGCGAAGATCTTCGGCCAAGTCATCATCATCAGTGAACATTGCGCCGCCATCGCCATAAGCCCCTAATGGTTTGGCAGGGAAAAAGCTCGTAGCTGTTGCAATTCCTTGTGTGCCAATTGGTGCATTGTGATAACGCGCGCCAAAACTTTGCGCAGCATCGGAAAGCAGCCACATGTCGTTTTCATCAGCAATTTTCAAAATCGATAAATAATCTGCAGGCAGACCAAACAAATCAACAACGATGATACCTGCAAGGTCTTCACCATTGGATTTGGCTGTTTCAACTGCGGCTTTGAGTGCTTTGGGGTCCATGTTGAACGTATCAGGTTCAACATCAACGAAACAAACTTTTGCTCCAAGCCAAGCAACAACTTCAGCCGTTGCAACAAAGGTAAAGGATGGACAGAAAATAACCTGTCCTGCGCGGACATTTTTAGCCATCAAAACCATTGCCAATGCATCGGTACCAGATGAGCATCCTATAGAGTGCTTTGCGCCACAAAATTTGGAAAGCTCAGCCTCAAGTTCAGCAACTTCCGGACCCATCACATATCGTCCATGATCCAACACGCGCGCCATGGCTTTATCAACATCAGAGCGGATGCGTTTTTGCTGGCTTGCAAGATCAACAAATGGGATATTGGGGATGTTAGTCATTTAGATACTCATATGAACAAGAAGTGCTGAATTTACAGCTTCGTTACGCTGAGTTTTCCTTATCGTCTAGGGTTTTGTGGTAAATAATCGAAATTGATGTTAATTTGACGCACACAATAGGTATCTCCCAGTGATATTTCGTGATATTTCGTAAGGAAATATGATGTAACCCATTAATTTGGGTGGTTTTACGTAATTATCGAGCGATCTTCACTGCGTCGCCAATTTGAACCATCTGAAAATGCGATGCACGATCCTAGTGAAGAATCAGAGACATAAATCATACGCCCTGCAGCTGATGCATCAGGCAGTGAGAGTGTTGAATATGCGCTGAGTTGCACTGGCATGTGAGCTGTGATCACGCCGTCCTGTAAGCGCAGAATTTCACCATTATTGACGGTGAACGCAATTGCACCATCGCCCAATTGGTTGATCAGTAAACTGCCATTTAGTGCCGTTGAACTGATATCCGTTTGCGAGGGCGAAACTTTCGTTTCAAATGTAGCGGAAGATAAAGCATCTTCAATTTTTAATTCACCGGCAACTGTCAAAACAGCTGTTGGATTTATATCACCGATTGCAATATTTCCCGTTGATGCATCTGCAATAAGCGCTGTTTGAAAATTTGCGCCGTCGCCGCTGGTTTTAATCCGAAACTGATCATCACCCGTAAGACCAAACTCGGCGCGACTAGAATACCCCGTTTGGAATAAAAGACTAACAGTATCAGTAGCTTGTGCTTTGTTAATTTTTAACTGATGTCCGTTTCCAGCATTGTTAAAAAGACTTGCTTCAGATGATAGCGCAAAGCGGTTTGTCAGATCTGCTGTGGTGTTGATACCAAGTGTGAGATATTCTGCATAATCATTGGAATTGATGAGATCTAACCAATCAGCACCATCAAAATATAGATATGTATTTTCATCCAATATGAATGCTAACCAGCCGGTTTGCGGCGTATAAAATTGAAAAACACCGTCTTGAAAAGCTGCGATATTCCCCGCATGATCGGCAAAGCTTCCAGACCCATTTTGCGGCACAATATAACGCGCGCCCGCAGTGGCAGCGTCCGGACCATCGCTAACAGTTCTACTAATTACGCTTAGCTGTACAATCGCGTCTAATGCCAACAAAGCTTCATTATGCGTGACATGTTTTTGCGCCTGAGAGGGGAGGATGAAGGGCAGCGCCAAATTGTCCGAATTCGTCAATGTAAAAATCCCATTTTATCATACAAAAATATCGCCTTTGCTGAAACTCAAAAGACGAGCTCCCAAAATAACTGAAAATTTATGGTGGGGGATAAATTGGCATGGATCAACAATTTTACCTAAAATTAAATCAAGTAAAAACAAATGCTTAATTGTACTTCATAAGTTCATTTTTTCATCAGGCGCGCTAAACTTTCCCCCTCAATTCAGCTGTATTATGTCTCTTTTGTAACAGAGTTTATAATAAGTTCTTTAAAAGCCTAATTTTTCATCAGAAAGGTTTTACACCAAGCTGCTAGCTGGTTAGGTTAACCAATTCGCGCGTTGTAGGCGCGCGTGGGGGAGAAAAATGTTGCATTGCAACATGAAACCTGTGTAACTGTTCTCAAAACGCGAAAACAAGCGTCTAAGTTCAAGTTTTATCAGGTGACGTGGTCATTTGCGGGGTCGTGCAAGGAGGCGGATCCGGTGTCAGTGTGGATTAATCAGCTGGGCGAGTGCCAAAAGGCAGCCTCAGATGCGGATCACTATGGTGATTTACATCTGGGATATGCTGGTGCACGACTATTTGCTTTGTCTTGTTTTGGCATTCCGGTACAGCCTGGGTTTATTGTTCGCTCAGAAACCTGCAACTATTTCCGAGAAAATGGCGTTTTGCCACCCGAGTTTGACGCAGAGTTGGAAAGCGCGCTTAGAGCGCTGCAAAAGACGTATTGCGATACGACTGCGGGAAAAAAACTACCTCTGTTTTTAACAGCTCGTGCAACATCGCGATCCCGCGTGGCCGGAGTTGTAAGTCCAATTTACCATCTTGGTATGAATGCGGAGAATACCCGCAAAATAGCAACACTGATGAAGCCCAGTACGCGCAAAGGTTATGAAGCATCTAGTGATCAAAAAGCCGGGCAGCAGCTCATGCGCTTTTTGTATCAATTTACTGAGAACGCGCTCAACATCACACCGGACGTTTTAGAAGATCTTTTTGATGAGAAGCGCTCTGAACTGGATTATGAGAGCGACAATGATTTTTCGATGGAAGAAGTCATTGCAATCTCACAAGTCTATAAAGAGCAACTCAAATCCGAGTTGGGTTTTGAATTGCCGGATGATTTGCTTGGGCAACTCCGGCTGGCTGTCATCAATGCTATCAAAAGCTGGATGTCTCGTCGCGCGATCATGCAGCGCCAAATTCATGAAATAAATGACGATGAAGGCTTAGCGGTTATTGTGCGCGCAGCAGCCTTTGCAGACTTTGACGATATGAGCGGTCAGGCGTATTTGGATACGCGTGACAGAACAACAGGTGAAAACAAAGTACAAGGCGGTTTAGGCTGGAACCTTGTTGGCGAACAAAGCGCTAGAACATCGCGTTTTTCGACGCTGTTAGCAGAAGACGCTGTTAATGATGAGGAGACGTTGATTGACGTTGCACCTAAATTACATGCTCGTCTGACAGAAATTGGTAAAAAAGCTGAGCAATATTTTGGGCGCTGCCAACGTCTTGGATTTATTATTCAGTCTGGTGAGCCATGGGTTGGTGATAGTGTCGATTTACAATTAACAGCAACAGCTGAGCTGAAGACAAATGTCGATTTTGTACATGAAAACATTTTAACTAAAGAGCAAGCGCTTTGCAGAATTGATCCGCTCTCACTTGAACAAATTATGCACCCGTCTATCCGTCAGGAGACCGAACGCGAGGTAATTGCGTCCGGTGTGCCAGCCTCTCCAGGTGCTGCATCCGGAGAGATTGTATTTTCATCAGAGGATGCAATTGATGCCGCGCGAGAAGGACGCAAAACCATTCTTGTTAGGGTCGAGACGAGCCCTGAAGATGTGCATGGTATGCAGCGTACAGAAGGCGTTTTAACTATTCGTGGTGGTATGACCAGCCATGCAGCGGTGATTGCGCGTGGTATGGGCAGGCCTTGTGTATGTGGGGCGGGGAATATGCGCATAGACCTTGCCAACGAAACTCTTTTTGCCTCCGGGCAATATCTCAAAAAAGGTGATATCATCACCCTTGATGGCGCCAAAGGTGAAGTGCTTTTGGGTGAAGTTGCGATGGAAGAAGCAATTTTATCCGATGAATTTCAGCAACTCATGTCTTGGGCGGATGAAGCGCGCCGCATGGAAGTGCGTACCAATGCAGAAATGCCAAGCGAAACTTTAGCTGCTCGTCAATTTGGCGCTGAAGGCATAGGGCTTTGTCGCACAGAACATATGTTTTTTGACGAATCGCGCATCTTAACGATGCGTGAGATGATCTTGTCTGAGACAGAGGCTGGTCGCCGCGCCGCATTAGATAAATTGCTTCCCATGCAACGCTCAGATTTTATCGAGTTGTTTGAAGCTGCAAATGGACAGCCTGTAACCGTGCGTTTGCTTGATCCACCTTTGCATGAGTTTTTGCCCAAAGCAGATGAAGAAATTGCCCATACAGCAAAAGCCATGGGTGTTGATGATATTATTGTGCGCCGACGTATTGATGAGCTGAGCGAATTTAACCCTATGCTGGGGCACAGGGGTTGTCGATTGGCGATTTCTTATCCTGAAATTACTGAAATGCAGGCCAGAGCAATCCTACAAGCGGCGATTATCGCAGCGAAGAATACTGGTGCGCCTGTTATGCCTGAGATTATGGTGCCGCTCGTAGCGCTAAAAAAGGAGCTTGATTTCGTCAAAGAGCGCATCAATTCAGTGGCTGAAGATGTGATGCGTGAGATGGATGCAAGTGTTCAATATTTGGTTGGAACCATGATTGAATTGCCGCGCGCTGTGATCCGCGCAGATGCAATTGCGGATTCTGCGGACTTTTTCTCATTTGGTACCAACGATATGACCCAAATGATGTATGGTATTTCTCGCGATGACGCATCGCCATTTTTGAAAACCTACCGTCAGAAAGCGATTATAGATGAAGATCCATTTG
>CAJQOR010000038.1 GCA_905479965.1 uncultured Rhizobiaceae group bacterium
TGTTGAAGCTGGCTATACAGTTATTTCGGGTCTTGCGCGCGGTATTGATGCCGCCGCCCATCATGCAAGCCTGCACACAAATTCACACACAGGTACAATAGCTGCATTAGCAGGCGGAATTGATAGACCCTACCCACCAGAAAACCTCGAGCTCTACAACAATATCTGTGATGGCAATGGTCTTGCAATTACAGAAATGCCCTTTGGCTGGAAACCTATCGCGCGGGATTTTCCTCGGCGAAACCGCTTAATTGCAGGTGTGTCTTTAGGTCTTGTGGTGGTAGAGGCGGCTAAAAGATCAGGATCGCTCATTTCTGCGCGACGCGCTTCAGATTTTGGACGACTGGTTTTTGCAGTCCCCGGCTCTCCTTTAGACCCAAGAGCCGGCGGCACCAATGAACTTCTCAAAGAAGGTGCAATATTAACAACAGGAGCCAATGATATCCTGGAAGCGCTTGCACCCATCTCACAAATTGATGAGATCAATTATAATATCATCGAGGAAACGGGTGATGATGGTCAAAACATGGACCCACCTGAAGAAAATGCACGCACGATTATCATCAACGCCATGGGTGCAACACCTGTCGAAATCGACGATATTATAAGACACACAAATTATCCTGCACAAACAGTTTATCTTGTTTTATTGGAGTTGGATTTAGCTGGTCGCCTTCAACGTCATTCAGGGGGCCTTGTATCCCTTATTTTGCAAACCTGAATTTAAGGGTCTTGAATTGGATAGAATATCACCGCATTCAATATATGCCATTTCAATAAGATAACTGAGCATGTCAGCACCTTCAGCATCGGTAACGGTGCGCAATTGTTCAAGCATATCTTTAACATAATTCAAATTATTATGCGCTTTCAGACGTTCACTTGTTTCTGCTGTGTTGCTGTATTTTGGCAATTGCATGACCCTTAAAGCGGATTGAAACGAACATCTCGTCCGCAGCATCAAATTATGACTATTATCCTAATGCTTTTAATTTAAGATTGCAATATATATATTAACTCTTTATGGTTGTATTGCGTTGTATTGAGCAAGAAATTCTCAAAAAAGCTTGACCAAATGCCGTTCAATGTCCATGTGCTAAGCCAAATCATTGAAAAACACTCAATTTGTAAAGTGCGAAAATAAGTATGAATGTAGTTGTCGTAGAATCTCCTGCAAAAGCGAAGACCATCAACAAATACCTTGGTTCTGATTACACAGTTCTGGCCTCTTTTGGTCATGTCAGAGATCTGCCAGCCAAAGACGGATCGGTAAATCCTGACGAAGATTTTGCCATGCTTTGGGAAGTTGACACGGCCTCAAATAAA
The DNA here is from genome assembly GCA_905479965.1 of uncultured Rhizobiaceae group bacterium. The sequence continues at coordinate 1,327 of CAJQOR010000038.1, forward strand.
CGTCTCAAAGACATTTCAACGGCGCTCAAAGGTGCTGATACATTGTTCCTCGCAACTGACCCCGATCGCGAAGGTGAAGCCATTTCTTGGCATGTTCTAGATGTGTTGGAAAAGAAAAAAGCGCTCAAGGGCAAGAACGTAAAACGTGTTGTTTTCAATGCGATAACGAAAAAATCAGTTCTCGATGCGATGGCACAACCGCGCGATATTGATACCCCTCTAGTTGATGCGTATTTAGCGCGTCGTGCGCTTGATTATCTCGTTGGGTTTAACTTATCTCCTGTTTTATGGCGTAAACTTCCAGGCGCACGATCCGCAGGACGGGTACAATCAGTTGCGCTTCGATTGATTTGTGACCGTGAAACGGAAATTGAACGTTTTATCAAGGACGAATATTGGCAAATTGCAGCTGAACTCAAAACACCGCGCAATGACAAATTTACCGCCCGTCTCACTGTTTTTGAAGGCGACAAATTGCAAAAACTGTCCATTGAAAACAGCGAATCGGCTGATAAAATGAAGCAAATGCTGGAAAGCGCTTCGTTTAATATTGGCAAAGTTGAAGCAAAACCAACGCGCCGCAATCCATCACCACCATTTACAACATCAACGCTTCAACAGGCTGCATCGTCCAAATTGGGCTTCAATGCATCACGCACAATGCAAGTTGCGCAGAAGCTTTATGAGGGCATTGAGATAGGTGGAGAAACGGCAGGTCTCATCACCTATATGCGTACTGATGGTGTGCAAATGGCACCGGAGGCTATCGAAGCTTCTCGCGCAGCGATTAAAACCCAATTTGGCGATAAATATTGTCCGGATAAAGCACGTCATTACGAAACCAAAGCGAAAAATGCACAAGAGGCCCACGAAGCCATTCGCCCAACAAGCTTTGAACGCACACCTGATCAAGTCAAAAAATTCCTCGATGCGGATCAACTCAGATTATATGATCTTGTTTGGAAACGCGCGATTGCCAGCCAAATGGCGTCGGCTGAGATTGAACGCACAGCCGTTGATGTCATTGCTACTAACGGCGGACAATCTGCAACATTGCGCGCAAATGGGTCTGTCATTCGTTTTGATGGTTTCATTGCAGCTTATAGCGATCATAAAGATGATAGCGACAACAAAGCGGACGATAAGGCTGATGATGCGCGTCTACCGCTTATCAATCAAGGTGAAGACACAGCGCGTGAGAAGATCAACGCAACACAGCACTTTACTGAGCCGCCGCCGCGCTATTCAGAAGCTTCACTTATTAAAAAGATGGAAGAGTTGGGTATTGGTCGTCCCTCAACATATGCTTCAACCTTGGCAACACTTTCAAATCGTGAATATGTTAAATCTGAACAACGCAAACTGATCCCAGAACCAAAAGGTCGACTGGTTACAGCGTTCCTTGGCAACTTCTTTGATCGATATGTTGAGTTCAGCTTTACAGCTGACCTTGAAAACAAACTAGATCGCATTTCAGCAGGTGAACTTCAGTGGAAAGATGTTTTGCGTGAGTTCTGGGATGAATTTCAAACCCATGTTGAAAGCACAAAAGAACTTCGCGTCACCAACGTTTTAGATGCGCTGAACGAAGAACTTGCAGAGCTTGCGTTCCCTGACCGCGGCGATGGTATGAACCCACGCAAATGCCCGACATGCGGCGATGGTAATCTTTCGCTCAAATTAGGCCGTTTTGGCGCTTTTGTGGGGTGTTCTAACTATCCTGAATGTAAATTTACACGTCAATTATCCAAGAACGCAGATGGCGAAAATGAAGCCGCGGTTTCAAATGAGCCTCAAACACTTGGAAAAGATCCAAATACCGACGAAGACATTACGCTTCGTTCGGGGCGGTTTGGCCCTTATGTTCAGCGCGGCGAAGGCAAAGAGGCAAAACGCTCAAGCCTACCGAAAGGTTGGGCGCCTGAAACTATCGACTATGAACGCGCAATGGCGCTTATCTCATTACCAAGAGACATCGGCGCGCATCCAGAATCGGGTAAAATGATCTCAAGTGGTCTAGGCCGATATGGCCCGTTCCTTTTGCATGATGGCATGTATGCAAATTTAGAATCCATCGAAGATGTTTTTTCTGTAGGTCTTAACCGCGCTGTAACCGTGATTGCTGAAAAAGCAGCGGCAGGTCCTGGTCGCGGTAGAAAAGCTGCCACAGCACTTAAAGAATTAGGTGAACATCCAGATGGTGGTAAAATTGCCGTTATGGATGGACGCTATGGTCCATATGTTAAGTGGGAAAAGATAAATGCTACTTTACCAAACGGAACAGATCCGCAAGGGGTAACGCTGGAACAAGGTGTGGAGCTCGTTAACGCGAAAGCTGCGACCAAAGGCAAGAAGAAAGCTGCACCTAAGAAAAAGCCTGCTGCAAAGAAGAAACCTGCGGCAAAAAAACCGGCAACCAAGAAACCAGCAGCTAAGAAAACAGCTGCAGAACCAAAAGCTGAGGAATAGATTTGGCAAAAACGCCAAGGTTTGTACGTTCTAAGTCAACGAGACAAAAAACCAAAAATAATAACGACTTAGAAAACACCTCTAAAGTTAAAAACAAAAAACCGCCGCTTGAAAAGGCGGCGATCTTACGTTTTATATCTGAATTTCCAGATCTGGCCTCAAAACGGGAAATCGCAAAGGCATTTGGTGTCAAAGGTGATGAACGCGCAGTCTTAAAAGACATCCTGCGCGAAATGGCCGATGAAGGACTGTTAAGCGGAACGCGCAAGAAAATATCTCGCCCGGGTTCAATGCCATCCGTTTCCACACTGGATATTTTATCGAGAGATAATGATGGCGACTTGATCGGTCGACCAACGCAATGGCGTGATGAAGATGGAACAGCACCTGCGGTTCTCATTCGACAAATGTCGCAAAAGTCTCGTACAGGCGGGTCTCGCTCAAAATCATCAGGCCCTACAGCTGGTCTTGGCGATAAAGTTCTAGCACGCATATTCCCCAGTGATAATCGAGAAGGCCCTGCCTATATAGGCAAGGTCATGAAAGTGCTTGATCGTCAAAAATCAAGCACCATGGGAATATACCGTGAGCTCGAAGACGGAGAACATGGTGGCGGACGTGTGCTTCCCATTGACCGCAAAAATAAAGAATATGCAATCGCGCCGGATATGACAGGTGACGCAAAGCACGGCGATTTGGTTGAAG
>CAJQOR010000039.1 GCA_905479965.1 uncultured Rhizobiaceae group bacterium
CTGGGCCCGGTTCGATGGTCACAGGCTTGTCGATGATATGTTTATGTGCGCCCATTTTGCCGTGGGACACAAGTGTTCCGAGCACATCAACAATAACGCGAGTGGCTAAAAGCGCTGTGATATCTGAACAATCATAAGGTGGAGAAACTTCCACCACTTCAAGTCCGCAAATACCTTCTTTGGCGACGAGAGACACAAGTTCGAGCGCTTCACGCGGTAAGAAACCACCGGGTTCGGGCCAGCCTGTGCCTGGAACAAATCCGCAATCCACGCTGTCAATATCAAAGGAGATATAAACCGCATCAGCATCCTTCCACGCAAGTTCAAGCGCACGGGCTGCAGTTTCGGCCAAACCAAGCTCTTCAATATCACGCATCGTGAAAATGTTTGTGTTGCGATCGCGTGCAACTTTCACACCATCGCGCGGCACCTGCCAGCCACCAATACCGACCTGAACAAGGTTTACCGCAGGCACATTGGCAAGATCAGTTGCATGGAACCAAGGAGTTGTGTGCATGCGTTCATCAAGGTCTTTCTCCTGAATATCGATGTGACGATCAAAGTGAACAATGCCGATACGTTTGGATGTGCAGTTCGCAATGCCGCGCACACATGGGAAACCAATTGAATGATCACCGCCGATGATAATGGGCAGGGCGCCCGATGATGCCACGTGGCTAACAGCGCGTGTCACCTGATCAAAGGTTTTCTCAATATTAGCGGGGATGGTAAACACATCTCCCACATCGCAGAGCGTCATTTGCTCTCGCAGATCAATACCCATCTCATAGTTATAAGGGGTATAAAGTGCTGAGATTTTACGCACGCCTTGCGGGCCAAAGCGGGTCCCTGGACGATAGGTGGTGCCGCCATCAAACGGCACGCCAATAATCGCTGCATCAAAGTCACCAACGCGGGTTGCATCTTCAATATAGGGTGCTTTCAAAAACGTGTTGATGCCGGCGTAATGAGGTAGTTCTCCGCGGGCAAAAGTTGGGATGGTTTTATCCTCAATACTGTCCGCACCAGTAAGCCCCATGCGAAGCGCCCATTTTTGCTCACGCTTCCAAGCATCGCTTGGCAGCTCTGCCTCACGCTGAACAGATTTCCAGCCCTTCATTTGCAGTTTGTCAAAATCGGGATGGTGGGAACGTGAAATCGGTTCTCGTTTTTGAACGCCCACCTTATGTGAGTGCCGCGCGCTTTTATCGGCAAACAGATCGATCATTTATTTCTCCTCAATAGAATTAGGGGCCTTGGCAAAATACTTCTCTGCGTCCAGCGTATTTGATTGGGTTGAGTTGGATATATCCAAATCGTATGTGATGGTTGCGCCATAGGCATTTGGCGCGTGGGGATTGTGGCGGATTTTGTCGAAAACCAGCATGCGTGTCCCGAGTTTAAATGCTTCGTTCAGGTCATGCGTCACCATAAAAATGGTCATGTCTAAGTCTTGCCAAAGCGCGAGTAATAACTCGTGCATATCAAGCCGGATGCCGGGGTCCAGCGCGCCAAATGGCTCGTCTAAGAGAAGAATTTTCGGTTCTTTTAAGAGCGCTTGCGCGATCGCTAATCGTTGCTGCATGCCGCCGGAGAGCTGCGATGGGAATTTATCGCGCGCCTCAGAAAGGCCAATTTTATCAAGAGTTGCATCGATTTTTTCCAGTGCTTTGGATTTGTTTTTTCCAAATAATTTGCCTGTAATAGGTGCGGTGTCGAATTCCTGACTTAATAGCAAATTGCCTTCAACGGTGAGGTGCGGGAAGACAGAGTATTTCTGAAAGACGATCCCGCGATCCGCCGTTGGTTCATCAGGTAATGCCTCGCCATCTAGCAATATCTCCCCGCGGGTCGGTAGCTCTTGCGATAATAGCATACGCAAGAACGTTGACTTGCCGCAGCCAGATGCGCCCACAATGGTGCAGAATGTACCTTTTTCCACATCGATATTCACGCGTTCCAGCACCGGAACGTGATCGTAATATTTCTCAACACTCTGGGCCGAAATAATGATGTTTTGCGTACTCATAGACTTTCTCCCTCAAGATGGTGCCAAGGGAAAATTTTAATCGACAAAGCAAGCAATAAACGATCGATCAAAAAGGCTAAAAGCGTGATCCAAATCACATAAGGTAAGATCACATCCATCGCGAGATAACGACGAACCAGAAAGATCCTATATCCTAGGCCAGATGTTGACGCGATGGCTTCGGCAGAAATTAAAAATATCCAACCCGGAACAAGAGCAAGTCGTATGGCGTTGATCAGCTTGGGCATTGTCTGCGGAACCACAAGACGCGTCAACATTTGCCAAACACTTGCGCCAAGAGTTTCAGCTTTGATGATCATCTCACGTGGAATGTCCATGACAGCTTGCGCGGTGGATCGCATCATAATCGGCGCAGTGCCAAATACGATCAGCGCGATTTTAGAGACTTCACCAAGCCCGAAAATAATAAAGAGAATGGGAAGCACCGTTATCGGTGGAATAAGTGAAAAGCTAGCTAAAAAAGGAGCAAGCGCACTGCGCACAATTGGGATAAAACCAATTGCGATCCCGACAATCAGCGCCAGTAAAGTTGCAATCGCAATTCCTGCGCCAAGTCGCAACAAGCTATCGAATGTATCGGTCCATAAGAGCAGGTCACCAGAACGGCGATCAGGCACAAATGCAAAGCGATAAAATGTCGCCAACATTTGCTCAATCGACGGTAATAACTTGTCCGCAGGATTATCTAAACGTCTGTAATGACTGGCAATCGCGTAGGTTATGACCAAAGCCACAAATGGCAATAAGCCAAGAAATAAGGCTAAGGACCGTGAAGGTTTTTGATTAATGATGCGCATGTTGTAAAACTCCGTGTTGCCCGTCCGCCCTGTTTAATGAGGCGAACGGTTTTGATGGGAGATTAAGAGATTTGCGTTCTACAACGCGCCATCCGCTGCCATTTGCATAT
>CAJQOR010000040.1 GCA_905479965.1 uncultured Rhizobiaceae group bacterium
CTTTCGGCCAGATCTGGGTTTCCAGGTCGGCAAGCGTATCATTGGTGTCGGTATTGGTGATGTTCGAGAAAACCGACGCCACCTGGCTCAATGACCCGCCAGCCTTGTCGAGCGCAACAATCGTATTTTCGAACGTCGGCGCATCTGGATTGTTGGCGATTTCAAGCGTTTGCTCTTTGTCGCGGTTTAACGTGATATCAAAGGCCGTTCTAAAATCAGCATCTTTCAGTGACTTAAATTGTGGCAGGTCAAATGGCCCATTCCAGTCGGTTAAATTTGAGATATCGGCTTGGGAAGAATTGTCAGACAAGATATGTTCCTATTATGATCAAAAACGTGTTTAAATCATATAGGTATTTAAGCGCTTTTCAAAAAGGTCTTTTTGCGTTCTTTTATTTTTTGTCGCGCGACTTCCCATAAAAAAGAGAAACTTTGAAAGCTATCTTCTGTCACTTCATCGGTATCAAGGGCATGAACAACTTCCTGTAAGACCGCGTCGAGCTGCTTTGAAAGTTCATCAAGTTCACTTGTATTTTGGGCGTTTATTGCCTTGGTTGAGATATTGATGAGCTCTTTGTTATAGACATCACCCTTATTTTTTTGATCAGAATTAAATCTGCCGCGTAAGGTGAACAGTCCTGATATTAAAATAGTTAGAAGCGTAACAATGAGTGCCAAAGGTTCAGCGTTTTCCTGTAAGAAATTTGGCTCATTGCGGTCATAGAACTGCTCAGCGCCGGGATGCAATGGGATTGTTAAGCCTGCATTTCTTTGTGGGGCAGTAATTGCTGTTGCAAGTTCAAAGCGCACTACAAGATCTAGCCGATGTTCAAACAGTACTTTTGTCAGTTCGCGAACCGCATCTTCTGGTACATTATCGCGCGCAACCAAAATGCGGCTCACGACAGGGGTTTCCATGTCTTTCGCAGGGACAGGTTCTGCGCCTGAAAATGCGCCTTTTGGTAATATTCCTTTTGCAAGAAATGGACGTTTTAGCGCGATAGCTTCCGTTTGATCAATGGGAATGAAATTAAGATGTTTTTTCGTCAGGTTTGCGTCTTCAAATAAATTTAATAATGCAGGATCACGCAATGATCGCACTGTAAAGACGCCGTCCGCTTGCCCTGCGAGCAAAAGCTGTTTTGCTTGCTGAAACGGTAGTGCCTTCCATTTGATATCTTCTGTTGGGATATCGTAGTGATCAATAATGGCAAAGAACGAGCGGAAACCATCGGTGCCTGCAGGTGGAATAATGATCCGCGATGTTGCAAAATCTTCAACGGTTCTGATGTTTACGTCTTTGCGCGCGATGAACTGAAAATAATCTTCATAAAGATTGACGACCATCTGCACGCTGGCAACAACAGGGGTGTCCGAGCGAATGGCTGCAAGATCAATCTCGCCCTTGTTCAACTTGGCAATATTTTCACTTGGATCGCGGGTTTGAATGGTTTCGATACGCAGTGTATCAGAATGGCGTTTAAGAACAGAGCTGACTTCGTTGAGTAGCTTGTTGGTATCTGTGCCAAAGGGGCTTGTGCCCACCCGCAAGGTCGTGATTTCGGCTTCCTTATTGGCCCAAAAATAAATGATCGCGCCAATCAAAGCTATTGCAATAACGACGATGAGCCAACGCAAGCGTGCAGCGCGGGTCTGAACAGATGCGGCATTTGCCGTCATCTCGCTATCAGAATTTTCCCCCGCGCCGTCCATTGGTAATTATTTTGAGCGATCACGCGCCGCAAGCGTGCGCAAACGCAATGCATTTAGCTTGATGAAGCCTGCCGCGTCTTTTTGATCATAAGCACCGTGATCATCTTCAAATGTCACAAGCTCATCGCTGTAAAGGGATTTCGACGAATCTCGACCGATCACAATGACATTGCCTTTGTAAAGCTTGAGGCGAACAACACCTTCAACATCTCTTTGTGAATGGTCAATCGCTGCCTGTAGCATTTCGCGCTCAGGTGAAAACCAGAAGCCGTTATAGATCAATTCAGCATAACGTGGCATCAACTCATCTTTTAAATGCGCCGCGCCACGATCAAGCGTAATGGATTCCATGGCTCGGTGTGCTGATAGCAAGATTGTGCCACCTGGTGTTTCATAAATGCCGCGAGACTTCATGCCGACAAAACGGTTTTCAACGAGATCAAGACGGCCAATACCATTGTCACGACCTAGATCGTTGAGCTTTTGGAATAATGTAGCAGCCGACATTTTTTCGCCGTTTAGTGCAACTGCATCACCCTTTGAAAATTCAACTTCAATAATTGTTGCTTCATCCGGCGCTTCTTCTGGAGAGACTGTACGCTGGAACACATAAGCTGGTGCTTCTTCTGCGGGATCTTCTAGAACCTTACCTTCAGATGATGAATGCAACATGTTTGCATCAACGGAAAATGGCGCTTCGCCGCGTTTGTCTTTTGGAATTGGAATTTGGTGCGCTTCAGCAAATTCAATTAGTTCAGTTCTGGATTTGATTGTCCAGTCGCGCCATGGTGCAATCACCTTGATGTCTGGGTTAAGCGCATATGCTGCAAGCTCGAAACGAACCTGATCATTGCCTTTACCTGTTGCGCCGTGGGCAATAGCGTCCGCGCCAGTTTCATGCGCAATTTCCACCAAACGTTTTGAAATCAATGGGCGGGCAATCGATGTGCCTAATAGATATACGCCTTCATAAACCGCATTAGCGCGGAACATGGGGAAGACGTAATTTGAGATGAAGTCTTCACGGAGATCTTCGATGTAGATGCTCTCGTCTGAAAGGCCCATCAGTTCGGCCTTTTTACGAGCTGGTTCCAGCTCGTCGCCTTGGCCTAAATCAGCTGTAAATGTCACAACTTCTGCGCCAATTTCTGTTTGAAGCCATTTGAGGATGATGGAAGTGTCTAATCCGCCTGAATAGGCCAATACGACCTTTTTCACGTCTTTATACGTCGTCATTTAATTTAAATCCTGAATAGTAATTTTTGAGTTCGGACCCTGATAATCATGGCTATACAAGAAATATTTGGCGTTGGCGACTCCCAATTATTCGATAATTGACCGAATGAGATGAAAACGTTAGGTAAGCCTATGAGCTTTATTCCTGATAGTTTGACTTTAATCGCATTTTGCACCGCTTCCATTGTCCTGGCGATCACCCCGGGTCCTGATATGACCTTGATGATCTCCCGGTCATTAAGTGATGGGATTAAGGCGGGTCTAATGATCGTTTTAGGGACCACAACAGGTATCATAATTCACACATGTCTTGTCGCCTTTGGCCTGTCTGCTTTGGTCGTAGCGTCGCCCACAGCATTTTGGATATTAAAGATTGCGGGTGCGGGCTACCTTTTATGGTTGGCCATTCAAGCCTTGCGGGGAAGCTCAAGCTTTTCTGTTGAACGACGAGAATCGAGCGGCAAAAGCCTTTTGAAATTCTGGTTTAATGGACTTGGGGTAAATTTACTCAACCCGAAAATCATTATTTTCTTTATGACGTTCTTGCCACAATTTGTGCGCGCAGATGATCCTAATTTTACCGCGCGCTTGTTGTTTTTAGGGTTCTTATTTGCGGTTGTATCTTTGCCGATTGTGATTGGTACTGTGTTTGCCGCAGATAAAATTTCCTCTTGGTTGAAACGCAATCCAAAATTTTTGCGTTGGCTGGATTATGGGTTTGCCAGTGTGTTTTCTATGTTTGCCGTTCGCATCTTATTCACTCAAGGCAAATAGGGTTTTTGATAATCATTTATTGAACTAAAACTCTGCGCATATGATCAACAATAGCATCCATGCATATGCGTATGCGATCAATATGCGCATAGTCTTCATGAACAGTTAGCCAAAAGCTTCGCTGCACAGAGACGTCATCTTTTAAAACGGCAACGAGTTCATCGTGGTTTCGAGCCATGAAATCATGCACAATGCCAATTCCTGCACCTTCTAGAATAGCATGAAGTTGAACATGGACACTGGTGCTTGTCAGCTGAAGTTCAAATTCAGAATTAAAAAGCGGCATGTAATCGAGCTCTTTGTCGTGCAATAATTCTGGCACATACCCTACGCCGCGATGCTTTGATAAATCTGCCTTTGATGTGATCGCTGGGGTGTTTTCAAGGTAAGACTTTGTGCCATATAAATGTAAGGTGTAATCGGTGATTTTGCGCTGTTTTGTGCGACCTGATCGTGGTGGTGAAACCGTTATCGCAAAATCTACTTCCCGTTTTGATAGCGAGAATTGTTGTGGCATTGCAATAAGTTGGATTTGCAGTTTTGGATAGTTTTGGCAGATATTTTTTGCAACATCACAGAGAACGTAAGCTGCAACACCATCTGGGACACCAATACGCACGGTACCTGATAGTTTTTTATCATAATTGGCAAGCGCGGCTTCAGCCTTAAGTGTGGCCTGTTCCATTTGTTCGGCAATGGGAAGTAATTCCAACCCTTCTGCCGTTAGCGAATATCCCTGAGGGGAGCTATCAAACAATTTGGATTGAAGCTCGACTTCCAAAGACTTAATGCGCCTAGAAACTGTTGCGTGGTCAACGTTCATGGCGCGGCCTGCGCCACTTAATTGTCCACCGCGCGCGACGGCGAGGAAAAATCTATAATCATCCCAGTTCATAAATGCATGCCTATCAAGTTTGTTGTTCATGTATTTTTGCACAATGATAGTGAGATTTGAAGCTCTTTTCTGTTCTGCGAGAATTCGATAAGCTTGTTTCCAACCAATGGAGGATATCATGAAAACATACGGACATTATATTGGCGGCGAAAAAGTTGCTGGAAAATCAGGTCGTGAAGCAGATGTTTATAAGCCCATGACGGGTGAAGTGCAGGCAAAAGTCGCACTTGCAAGCCAAGAAGAATTGGAACATGCAGTTGCTGTAGCAAAAGCTGCGCAACCTGCATGGGCCGCAGTCAACCCACAACGCCGTGCGCGCGTTTTGATGAAATTTCTGGAGCTTGTCCATAAAGAATATGATGAGCTTGCTGTTTTACTTTCAGAGGAGCACGGCAAAACTGTTCCTGATGCGAAAGGTGATATCCAGCGCGGGCTTGAAGTTGTTGAGTTCTGCGTCGGTATTCCGCATTTGTTAAAAAGTGAGTTCACCGAAGGTGCAGGTCCTGGTATTGATCTTCACTCTGTGCGCCAGCCTTTGGGTGTAGTCGCCGGTATCACACCATTTAACTTTCCTGCAATGATCCCACTTTGGAAAGCTGCGCCTGCAATTGCTTGCGGTAACGCATTTGTTCTTAAACCATCAGAGCGTGATCCTGGCGTGCCGATGCGTATTGCTGAATTGTTTAAAGAAGCGGGTTTGCCAGACGGAATTTTCAATGTCGTGAATGGCGATAAAGTATCGGTTGATGCGATTTTGGATCATCCAGATGTTATGGCGGTGGGTTTTGTTGGCTCAACACCAATTGCTGAATATATTTATGGTCGTGGCTGTTCAAATGGCAAACGCGTTCAGTGTTTCGGCGGCGCGAAAAATCACATGATCATCATGCCTGATGCTGATTTAGATCAAGCAACTGATGCCTTGATTGGTGCGGGTTATGGTTCTGCTGGCGAACGCTGTATGGCGATTTCAGTTGCTGTTCCGGTGGGTGAAGAAACGGCTAACCGTTTGATGGAAAAATTGGTGCCACGTGTTGAAGCGTTGAAGATTGGCCCTTCAACAGATCCTGATGCAGATTTTGGTCCGGTTGTGACATCAGAAGCGCTTGCTCGCATTAAAAACTATGTCGAAATCGGCATTGGCGAAGGAGCAAATCTTGCTGTTGATGGTCGTGACTTTAAAATGCAGGGCTATGAAGATGGTTTTTACATGGGCGGTTGCCTGTTTGATAATGTAACCAAAGATATGCGTATCTATAACGAAGAAATTTTTGGCCCGGTACTATCTGTTGTGCGTGCTAAAAATTATGAGGAAGCGCTAGGTCTTGCCAATGATCATGAATATGGCAATGGTGTGGCGATCTACACACGCGATGGTGACACAGCACGCGATTTCACCTCTCGTGTTCAAGTGGGCATGGTTGGTGTGAATGTGCCAATTCCTGTGCCATTGGCTTACCACACCTTTGGTGGCTGGAAGCGCTCATCATTTGGTGATTTGAACCAGCACGGTCCTGATGCAATTCGTTTTTATACAAAAACAAAAACTATGACGACGCGTTGGCCTTCGGGCATTAAAGAAGGTGCAGACTTCTCCATCCCAACAATGGATTAATTTGAAAATTAGATGGCAGGCCTAAAGGTCTGCCATTTTTTTGGTAAATACCACATATATTTTGGAGATGGTTATGGCGAAAATTGGTTTTGTTGGATTAGGCAATATGGGCCTTCCAATGGCTATGAACTTGAAAAATGCTGGGCATGACGTTTTAGGTTTTGATGTAAATGCTGCTGCTCGATCTGTGGCTAAGTCGCAAGAATTGAATGTGTCCGATCAACTCAATGCAATTGCTTCCGATGCTGATATCGTGATCACGATGTTGCCAAATGGTGAAATTTCAAAATCGGTTGCATCTGAGCTTTTAGTGAACATGCCAAATGGCAGTTTACTCATCGACTGTTCAACAATTGATGTTGCGTCGGCAAAAACAGTTCACGATATGTCAACTGATGCAGGCAAGTTGTGTCTTGATGCCCCGGTTTCTGGTGGTGTTGGCGGCGCCAGTGGGGGTACGCTTACATTTATGGTTGGTGGGTCAGATGATGCTTTTGCCAAGGGATCTGCAGCGCTTGATATTATGGGGCAAAAAGCGGTTCATTGCGGTGAGGGCGGAGCAGGGCAATCGGCCAAAATATGTAACAATATGCTGTTGGCGATTTCGATGATTGGCACATGTGAAGCTTTTGCCATGGCTGAAAAGCTAGGTCTTGATCAGGATAAGCTGTTTGATGTTGTTTCAACATCATCAGGAAGCTGTTGGTCGGTTAATACCTATTGCCCGGTCCCAGATGTGGGGCCAAAAAGCCCTTCTGATAATAATTATCAGCCCGGATTTGCGGCAAGCTTGATGAACAAAGATCTTAATCTTGCTATGGAAGCTGCAAATGACGCTAATGCGCAAACACCACTTGGCGCTCATGCCGCATCGCTATATAAGGCCATGGTCGAGCAAGGTCATGGTGATTTGGATTTCTCTGCGATGATCAATCTGCTTGATGATATGAAATAGATATTTTCTGACTTGGAGATGACAATGAGTGATACAGTTCTTTTGGAAAAACATGAACGCGTTGGTGTTTTAACGCTGAATAGACCCAAAGCGCTTAACGCACTTAACGCCGAGCTGCTATCGACTTTGGATGGACATCTTTCTCAATTAAAAGATGACCCGGATATCGGCTGTATTGTTATCACGGGGTCAGAAAAAGCGTTTGCCGCTGGCGCTGACATCAAAGAAATGGCTGATAATTCTTACATCGATATGTTGATGCGAGATCATTTTGGCGTTTTAAAATCATTGCATGAATGCCGAATTCCTATCATAGCAGCGGTATCTGGGTATGCACTTGGTGGTGGCTGTGAAGTTGCCATGATGTGCGATATGATTTTTGCATCTGATACTGCGCAATTTGGGCAACCAGAGATTAAACTCGGCGTTATTCCAGGAATGGGTGGCTCACAACGCATGACCCGTGCCATTGGCAAGTCAAAAGCTATGGACATGGTGTTGACAGGTCGCATGATGGGGGCCGAAGAAGCTGAGCGCTCGGGCCTTGTTGCTCGCATTATTCCTGTTGATGAATTGCTCGATGAAACGCTTAAAACGGCGAAGCAGATCTCGAATTTCTCCCGTCCATCTATTTATGCGGCAAAGGAAACGGTTAATCGAGCCTTTGAAACAACGCTTGCGGAAGGTCTTCATTATGAGCAACGCGTTTTCTATCCGTTGTTTGCAACAGAAGATCAAAAAGAAGGTATGACAGCCTTTACCGAAAAGCGGAAAGCTGATTTCAAACACAAATAAAAGATTATTCTTGGAGGTGTTTTTCGATCTGTTTACTGATGATAACAGCTCGATAAACACCTTTATGATAAGAATATAAGAAGCCGCGATACCCGTCTAGGAAGCCTTTTTTCATTAAGTAATGAGATAGAAAGGTCCTGATTGGGACAGTAAGTAGACGAAAGACGCTGCGCGGCAGGGAATATAATTTTCGTTGCTCGACTTCCAGATCAGACTGATTGTTGGTCTTGTTCAGCAAATAATGCATGTTTGACACATCTTTATGAATGATGTGACCGTCAACTTTTCTGATCTGCTCTTTCTGAAGATTAAGTCTCTCATGCACTTTGCTGAAATATTCCAGCGCTTCAAATCTCCCCAATAGTCTGGTTTGATAATCAGGGCCAACTGTGTAGTTCAAAGGTTGTCCTAAAAAGTGGTTTATCCGCTTCATCTCATATGCGATTTGTTCGCTTGGAACCTGAGATGTAATGTGTTTTATGTTTTGCCCGAGTTCTTCGTTGAGTTCTTCATCAGCATCTAGAAAGAAAATCCAATCATAATTGTCTTTGAGCTTTTCTAGTGCGACATTGCGCTGGGATGCGTAATCTTCAAATTTATTTTCGAAAATTGTTGCCCCGGCTTTTTTAGCTGTCTGAACGGTGTTGTCTGTACTTAAAGAATCTAAAACATAAACGCTTTGAAAATACTGAGATGCATTTGTAACTGCGTTCGCGACATTTTGTTCTTCGTTGAACGTTAATATGACAGCGGCTGCCTTGGAATTCTGCATGTGAACGGACTTTCACTCTTCTGATACGAGATACGTGCCTTTAAAAGCATAACAAGTTTGTAAATGAAACTGCGTCGAATTCAAGAATTGAAAAACCGTGTGTGCATTGCTCATACGAAAATTTGTAAATAATGATGCGAAAATTACATGGTCAACAGAGCTTATCCAAAGTAATTGATGGCTCCTGCCATCCTGCGAATTGACATATAAACAGCATGATTTGCCATTTCAAAAAATATCGGTTCACCCGTCAACTTTTTACCAGTAGCGGACATGGCTGAAAGCATGCTTATAATTGCGGTAAATACTGGTTCATATCACAATTGATACCTTACAACTCGTCATGGAATATTTAGTGTTTATTAAGACAGACAGCGAGATAATCTGGGCACACTAACGTGATTTGTTCGACAGTTAATTTTGCGCTTTGCAATCCTGTCCATCCCCCCAAAGGTAGTTACATGTTCCTCGATAAATTCCTCGCCCGATTTCAAATTAAAACGAAAGTGGGCCTTCTATCACTGCCTTTTGTTCTGGGCATAATTGGCTTAGCAACGGTTAGCCTTTTTACAGGTTCTTTGCTGGGTGAACGCATCAATGGTACCAATGCAAGTATTGAAGCGCTAAGCGGCTTTAAGAACACATATATTGATATGACTGAATATTTGCAGAACCAGACAGAAGAACAACGTTCAGATGTAATGCAAAGCTTAGATGATCAGCTTCTCCAAACAGAAAATGTGCTGGCATTAGCCGTTAGCCCAAACGAGATTGAATCTCTAACTGTTTCCAAGTCTCTTGTTGAGCATCTTCGTAGTGATGTTGATAGGCTGTGGACGATCCGAGAAGACAACATTTCTCTGCGCAAGGCGTTTGAAGAAACCAGTTTGGAAATTGACTATGTTCGCGAACAGTTAAACATTACGATTATAGGTGTATCCAATTTACTTGCTTCATCTGAAAAAGATGTCAGGGATATGCTGGCTTCAGCTGACATTCTTGCGAAAGGCGGCAAGTCAATTGGTGGCATATCAAGGTCGATATCTAGCGCAACGACACCGGAAGAAGCGTTTAGTGCTGCAAACAAATTGAAAGATGATATTTCAACTCTGGCTGAAGAACTGCCCAAAGCTATTCCAGATGATAAATTGGCGTTGAAGAACCAAATCACCAATAACATTGAAAAAATGTTGAAATTGATGAACGATGGTCTGGTCAACAAACAAAGCATGGTCAAATTACAAAGATATGCAACTGGTTTGCGTTCTACGGCCATCAAACTAAACGGAATAGCCGGGCAAGTTTCACGTAGTGCAACCATAAACTTTTTGGCTCTTGATGATGAAATTCGTGCTGAGCAGAATACCATTCTACAAGCCCGCAATTTTCTTTCAAGCAGTGCAGAACTACAGCTTTTAATAGTGGAATTACTCGGAACGCCAAACCAAAGTATTGGGGCAGAGCTGAACGGTAAATTGGGCGAAGTTCAAGAAAGTTTAAAGCTCATCGAGCAATCTGAGGCTAAAGATATTCTATCAGCGGCCATCGGCACCAAACTTGTGACGCAACTTGCAACGATACCGGAGTTGACATCTGATTTGATTGCGAAAGAAGTGGAGGTGGCCGAACTGTTCACTGAAACATCTCAAAGCATGAACCAAGCTTGGACCAGTGTGCTTAGTTTTGCCAATAGTCAGCAACACAATACTATCGCTGTTAAAGACCGTGCAGGTATTATCACGTTATCGGCAGGCGCGATTGTCATAATCTTAGGCTTGTTGGCTGCTGGTGTGTTGGTGCTTGCCCTTAAAAATCCTATACGGCGTTTGGTTGTTGCAATGGGTGATGTTGCTAACGGTGAATTAAAGACGGAAATTGCGGATAAAACCCGGCCGGATGAAATCGGTGAAATGGCGCGCGCACTTGATATATTTAAGATGAGCGCCATTGAAAAGAAACGCCTAGAAGAAGAAGGTGAAGAAGCGCGCACTCAAACGGAACAAGAGCGTAAGCGCAACGAAGAAATCAAAGCAATGGAAGCGCAAAAGCTTGCCGATGCAAT
>CAJQOR010000041.1 GCA_905479965.1 uncultured Rhizobiaceae group bacterium
CATGGGTCAATGAAAAAGGTGATGTGACACTTGATTATCGACCAGTGCACACAGAGCTAATCGCTGACGGTATTGATATTGCTAAAATTGCACCAAAAGCACGGGTTTACTAATTATGGTCCGGTTTGAAATGATGCATTCGAGAAGAGCGACATTAGGGAATTTGAGATATGGCTGAATTAACACTTCCAAAAAACTCAACTGTACAAACTGGCAAATCATGGCCTAAGCCTGAAGGCGTAAGCAATGTTCGCGAATATAAAGTGTATCGCTGGTCACCTGATGATAGCGATAATCCAAGCGTTGATACATTTTATGTTGATTTAGATGATTGTGGTCCAATGGTGTTGGACGGTCTTTTGTATATCAAAAACAAAATCGACCCAACATTGACGTTCCGCCGTTCTTGCCGTGAAGGTATTTGCGGATCATGTGCGATGAATATCGATGGTACGAACTCATTGGCTTGTACAAAGGGTATGGACGAAGTTAACGGAACGGTGAAAATTTACCCACTGCCTCACTTGCCGGTGGTTAAAGATCTTGTGCCTGATTTGAACAATTTTTACGCGCAGCACCGTTCGATTGAGCCTTGGTTGCAAACGGTTTCACCGCAGCCTGCAACAGAGTGGAAGCAAAGTCACGAAGACCGCGCAAAGCTTGATGGCTTATATGAGTGTATCTTGTGTGCATGTTGTTCAACATCTTGCCCAAGTTATTGGTGGAATGGTGATCGTTACTTAGGTCCTGCAGTTCTCTTGCAAGCGTATCGTTGGTTAATTGATAGCCGCGATGAAGCAACTGGTGAGCGCTTGGATAATTTGGAAGATCCCTTCCGTTTGTATCGCTGTCACACGATTATGAATTGTGCGCAGACATGCCCTAAGGGTCTAAATCCAGCAAAAGCAATTGCTGAGATTAAAAAGATGATGGTCGAGCGTCGCGTTTAGCAACGAAGAAATTATTGTTTTAATTGAGATAAACTGTGGCTTTGCCGCAGTTTAGTCGAATTTTTGTTTATTTTTAACCATATTGCGGTTTTATGAGGTCTAGGATAATAGACGTCATAGAGTTTCGCGTTTGAAAGCGGCAATATACGGGAGTATTCACCATGCGTTTGTCATATTTAGTCACTGCAGCAGCAGTTCTTGCTGTGCTATCTGGGTGTCAGCGCACAAGTTTTGGCGGTTTTCCTGGCCAACGTACGACAAATCCTCAAGTGGTGCAGCCACAACCTATTTCACCTGCGCCAGTTGGTGGGGTTGAAGCTGGTCAATTACCGGATGCAACGAGCGATCCAAACCAATTCCCATCTGCGCCAAATGCATCTGCAACAGATACGACGCAGATTGCAGCTAATGCGCAAGACTTGACCAAGGAAGAGTTAATCGGACGTTGGACGCTTGCAGCTGATGGGCAAACTTGTGATATTTTCCTCTCCTTGACAAAATGGACAGGGGGTTACCGTGCTGCGTCGCGTGGTTGTTCTGGCCAATCTGCGGTTATTTCCGCATGGGATGTTCGGGGCAAGCAAGTTGTCTTAGCAGATAGCACAGGTGCAAATGTTGCAGGTCTATATAAGACAGCATCTGAACGCTATAGCGGTGCGTTGACAAGTGGTGGTACTGTTGGAATGAGCCGTTAATTAGGTTCAGTACACTAGGGTAGGGCCTTATGCCTCAGTCAGAAATGCTAACGGTCTCAGCTTCTTATGAGTTGTTGGTCAATTCTGGCGAAGTTCAGCCAGACCCCGCACAGAAAACAATCACAAAACCTCTCGATCAAGTGCTCGATTATGTTCGCAATCGAAGGGTTGCGTCTAAATCCAATGCTTTGGGCTGGCTGTTTGCCAAGCGACAAAAAAAAGATGCGCCTACCAAGGGGTTATATATCCATGGCTCAGTTGGTCGTGGCAAGACTATGCTGATGGATATGTTTTATGAACTTGTGCCTGCCAAGCGTAAGAAACGCATCCATTTCAATGATTTCATGGCCGATGTCCACAATCGCATCCATGCGCACAGGCAGAAATTTCAAGCGGGTGACAGCCGTGAGAAAGACCCAATTCCGCCCGTTGCATCCCAGCTTTATGCCGAAGCATGGATCTTATGTTTTGATGAGTTTTCGGTCACTGATATAACCGATGCGATGATCTTATCGCGCCTGTTTGAGCAATTGTTCTCAAAAGGATGCATACTCATTGCGACTTCAAATGTCGAACCTATCAATCTTTATAAGGATGGTTTGAGCCGTGAACTGTTCTTGCCATTTATTGATCTGTTGGATGAGCATGTTGATGTTTTAAGTTTGGATTCTCCCACCGATTACCGGATGGAGAAAACCAATCAACTGCCTGTTTATCTCACCCCGCTAAACGATGATACGCGTTTGAAAATGGATGAAGCTTGGTCGCTTGTCACCGCTGGGAAGATCGTGACGGACACGTATGAGATTGAAAACAAGGGACGCAAAATTGCGGTCCCAGCCTCGGTGACTGGCAGTGCACGATTTTCATTTAATGATCTTTGTGCCAAACCACTTGGTGCATCTGATTATATAGCAATCGCCCGCGAATTTCATACCATAGTACTTGATGATGTGCCGCAATTGGGCAATCAAAAGCGCAATGAGAGTAAACGATTTATCACGTTGATTGATATTTTATACGATAAGAAAATTCGATTGTTTATCTCGGCTGAGAAATTAGCGGATGACCTTTTTGAAGGTGAACGGGGTACAGAAGCATTCGAGTTTGCACGCACAGCCTCGCGTTTA
>CAJQOR010000042.1 GCA_905479965.1 uncultured Rhizobiaceae group bacterium
ATTGATCCCAAGCGGTCTGTTATTTCAGAAATATCTGACTGCTGATAGATCTTGTCATGCGTTTCACCAAACGCAATTGTACCATCTTCGAGACACTGCATTGTGCAATCGGTGCTCTCAGAATTGATTTTGGTGAAGATACGCCCTTTGATTTTATACATAATTGTTCAGCCTAAAGTCCAAAATCTATTCCATCTATATCCATATATTCAGATGAGGCGACATTTCCTTCGCTACGTTCGCGATCAACAAATTCATCCAATGATCCTTCAGGCAAGATAAAGAAATGTGCAGCAAGGTATTTCATTTTTCTAACATGAGCCCAAGGCGCCATCAAACCTAGTGTGAGAAGGGTCACAACAAGGTTTGAAATTAAAATCCAAGCATATTTTGGTACTTCAACGTTTGAACCGAATTTGTGTTTTCCATCTAGTGTCAGGTGGTTAATCGCAAGGTTAAAAGATCTGACGCTGTAATAGATATAGGGCAATACGAACGTGAAGATCATAGCCAAATAGAGAATGACTATAAAAGGTAGAAAGACGAATATATTTGCTGGATCTGTGAATATTTCTTCATCAAGAGATTCGACCGCAGCTAAAATGCCTGTTGTTCCGGCGACAACAAGACCAATGACGAGAAGCGATCCAAAGAGCAATAATGCTGAGATGAGCAACGCTTTATATAAGGGTTTGAGCGAAAAGTGCGTTTTAAATTTCGCATCACCAAAGCTGTGATTTGAATAAATGTATTTTGCTTGCTGTTGGGTCGAAAGCGGTAGCAATAGTCCTAAAGATAAAAAACCAACGAATGGGAGTATGACGAGCGATAGAAGAGCTTTCCAATAGCTACCTTCAAATCCAAATCGCACATTGCGGTAGCTGGTCATTCGTGCGTTGAAAGACAACCCTTTATTGATGAGCCAAGGTAAAACGATCGCTAGTAATAAAGTCAGACCACCTGCAACTTCGGGTGCAAGGTTTGCAGTTAGGTTATAAGCGACAAACAACACAAAGACGATGATACGTCCTTTTAGAATGGAAACGGGATTGGCATGATATTCAAAATTATGTCCTGCAACCCAAGTGTTACCGTTAAAGTAACGCTTTCGGCGGACCTTTGCCCATGCAGAATAAATTCCCAATGTGAGAATACTGAGTAAGATGTTGACAATCCAAATGCCGAAATACTCTTTCGCGGTTCCAGTAAATTTTACATCTAGCACTTGATTTTGTGCCAGATTGGATCGCTCGTCCTGTGTGCCCAAATTGTTGGATGTTGGTTGATCATTCACTTAAAATACTCCGCATAGTTCAAATGCGCTTATAAATTGATGTGCGCATAGGAACAACTCCCGAAAACTAATATGTTTTGCATAAAAATAAGCTTCGCGAATGGCGAATCAACTAAATAGGTTTGAGTGAATTTTCTAGATTTATTCGAGACGGTCGATATTTGCGCAGGGAATTTAGCGTTATGTTTACGGTAAACCCTCGTATTTTGCGATCTTGTTAAAAGTCTTGCACGATTTTTACCTGCCGTTAACAAGGTATCAGTCACAAGTAAGTGTTTATTTCGATATGTCGTCTTGAAGCTCAAGATATAAAGAACATATCTATAGATGACGAAAATACACCCAAATTTTTGGGCAGATAGAAGAACAGGGGCCGAGGATGGCAAATACAGTTGATACAGCAATGGCACTTGTGCCGATGGTCGTTGAACAAACGAACCGTGGCGAGCGCTCATATGACATTTTCTCAAGATTGCTGAAAGAACGCATCATTTTTATTACAGGCCCAGTTGAAGACCAGATGGCGACATTGGTATGTGCGCAGCTACTTTTCCTAGAAGCTGAAAACCCTAAAAAGGAAATCGCACTTTACATCAACTCACCAGGTGGTGTGGTTACTGCTGGTATGGCAATTTACGATACGATGCAGTTTATTAAACCGGCAGTTTCAACATTGTGTACTGGACAGGCAGCATCTATGGGCTCGCTTTTATTATGTGCTGGACACAAAGACATGCGTTTTGCAACGCCAAATGCACGCATCATGGTGCACCAGCCTTCAGGCGGTTTCCAAGGTCAAGCATCTGACATTGAGCGTCATGCGCAAGACATTTTGAAAATGAAGCGTCGTCTGAACGAAGTCTATGTTGAGCATACTGGTCAGGACTATGAAACTATAGAGCAAACGCTTGATCGTGACCATTTTATGGATGCGGAAGAGGCTCAAAGCTTTGGTTTGGTTGATCGCGTGATCTCATCACGGGCTGCAATGGAAGGCGAAGCTTCCGAAGAATAGGTTGAAAACACTGATTTATACGGGGTTCCTGTCAAAATTAATAATAAGTATTAAGCTTATTTTGATGGAATCACCGTTAGTCTTGATCAATCTTACAGATATGATTGCAGTTTTTTCTAAAAAAGGCTTGAATATCTAGGTAATTGCAAATCAAATTGATTCTGGAGAGAGGTCCAGAAACCAGTTTGAAGCTATGTTGGCCGCAATTTAGCGGGAAGGAATACAATATGAGCAAAGTTAGTGGAAGCAACGGTGGTGATTCAAAGAATACGCTCT
>CAJQOR010000043.1 GCA_905479965.1 uncultured Rhizobiaceae group bacterium
GAACCTTTTGCTTCAGCTTTGAGTTGACTGTTATTTTGGCAGGGGGCGGTTTGGCTATCAGTAGTTTTGGGATAACGCTACGTTCGAACTCGGTCTCATAAAGACCGGGCATGGCAATTAACATGTGATCTTCGAGCGCACCGCCACCACCACGTTTGAACAATTCGTTAGATTTAGTCATTTAAAATGCCTAGTTACACTACAGATATGACGGCTAGTAAAAGCAAATATGATCCCAGATAGCAATCTTATCACGCGCTTGCGAAGCGATTTTCTTAAGGATTGGTTAACGTAAACAACCCTCTTCATGGGTTATTCCAACACGCTTGATAAACTGAATTTGATTGGCGAGTGATGGAAAAATGCTATATGTTTCATCTATGTTTAAAGCTTTGAAATCCCTTTTTATACTATCCACGAGCTTGTCCGCGGCGATGATGCTCCCAATTTCTGACGCCCATACAGCCAGCTCTGAATGGCAGGAGGAAGAAGGCGCACGTGTGCGAGTGGTGACACAATCGATCCCAGATGAAAACGGCGTCATAAAAGCTATTGTTGAAGTTGATTTGGAGCCAGGCTGGAAGACTTATTGGCGCGAACCCGGCTCAAGCGGCATCCCGCCGCTTTTTAATTTCTCAAACAGCCAAAATGTCGAAGATGTGAAAATTCACTATCCTGTGCCAAGTATGATTTCTGATGAGACAGGTAGCTATGCAGGGTATAAGAAATCTCTCGCTTTCCCAATTGATTTGAAAACAAAAGACACAAATGGCGCTACGCATTTGCAAGCTGATATATTTTTAGGTGTATGCAATAAGATTTGCGTGCCGATATCTGCAAATATTGATCTTGATTTAAAAGAGTTTCAGACCTCAACCGAACAAAATCTACTGATTGAGAACGCGCGTTTTAATCTTCCCACTAAACCTGCGCAAGATTTTAATCTCAAGCAGGCAAATTATGTCCGTGATACAAATTCAGTTGAATTTGAACTGACGGTGCCGGCATTTTATCCTCCAAACATGCAGCCGGAGATCTTTATCCAAAGCCCTGAAAAATGGCCGATGTCGCAACCTAAATTGGTTAAAACGGACGATGGTTCTGTTCGTTTTAAAAGTGACATATTTGATCAACCCGATGCAAAAGATCCGCTTGAAGGACCGCTTTATGTACTCTTGAAACTGGGGCAACGCTCGGTCGAAACAACTCTGGAACTCGGCGCATCTCCCATTTGTCAGCATAAGGTTGGCACAACAAACTGCTAAAGCCTGCAAATAACCAATTATGTTACAACCGAACTCTTGTTTTTGATCCAGTTAGGACTATGTCAAATTTAGGCTAAATTTATTTGAGGATATTCAAGACATGGCAATTTCAATTGGTGATAACCTGCCTGAGGCAGTGTTTAAAGAAAAGACATCGGACGGCATGGCCGAAGTATCTGTAAAAGATATTTTTGAAGGCAAAAAAATCGCCCTTTTTGCGGTTCCAGGTGCATATACACCAACTTGTCATCTAAACCATCTTCCTGGATATCTTGAAAACAGAGATGCGATCCTCGCAAAAGGCATTGACGATATCGCAGTTGTCTCTGTTAATGATGCATTTGTCATGGGCGCATGGGCGCAAAGCACAGGCGGCGAAGGTAAACTACGTTATCTTTCTGATTGGGATGCAAGTTTCACCAATGCAATTGGCATGCAAATGGACTTATCAGCTGGAACCCTCGGCATGCGATCAAAGCGTTACTCAATGATTGTAGATAATGGCAAAGTAACAGCGCTCAACGTTGAAGATAGCCCAGGAGAAGCTGTTACATCAGGTGCATCACGCCTGCTCGAACAACTATAAAACTATCACTTAAATGGTTCCATTCCGGCGCGAGCCAGCTCATCAGCACGCTCGTTGTCGGGATGGCCTGCATGTCCCTTCACCCAATGCCAGGTGATATTATGGCGCGTAGTTGCTTCATCAAGCGCTTGCCATAATTCGACGTTTTTAACAGGCTTTTTTGCTGCGGTGCGCCAGTTATTGCGTTTCCAACCTGATATCCATTTCATAATGCCATCGCGGACATAAACTGAATCTGTATACAGATCGATTTCGCATGATTGCTTAAGCGCATTTAAGGCTTCAATCGCCGCGGTCAATTCCATTTGATTATTGGTGGTTTGAGATTTTCCACCTTTTAGTTCTTTTTCGTTCCCCTGATAGCGCAAAATTGCACCCCAACCACCGGGCCCAGGATTACCCGAACAGGCACCATCTGTATAAATTACAATTTTTTTCATAAAACTACATCAAACCATATTCAGATGATGACTTAATCTGATTGTGGAACCTTAAACGCCTTAGATATTCAAGCGGGTCTTTCTTCTGAACAAACGCACCGTCGGGCACGGTCAACCAGTCATAAATTCGCGTTAGGAAAAACCGCATGGCCGAGCCGCGCGCAAGAATTGGTAAGGCATCTTGCTCTGCTTGTTCGAGCGGGCGCACGGATTGATATCCCTTAAGTAAC
>CAJQOR010000044.1 GCA_905479965.1 uncultured Rhizobiaceae group bacterium
TGACGATAACCAAAATCACCAGCGGTCCAATGCACTGATGTTCCGTTGATTGAGAAATCAGACACGTCACTTGTGCCCATCAGCGCGTTGATATGCGCGGTTGCCAGCGCAGTTTGATCAGCGGTATCTGTTTCACCAATTGCGGGATTACAGGTTATGCGACCACGCCAGGGAAATGCTGATTGCGTTTCATCGCCATAGGGAGAAGGTAATGTGTTATCGCTTGGGATATCCATAAGAACGAATGGATAAAGTGTGAGGTTAAGCCCACGAGACTTGATCGCGATTATTGCGTCAACGACTGATTGGTCATCGGGAGTGCCGCCAAAATTTAAGACGTCATCGGTGCTCGAAACAAGTTCTGCAGTATCGCGCGTTATTGACCCGACCGACCAGACACGCGATTCACCCAAACGATTACCGACTTCCACTTTTGGTACAAAGGCGCAGTAATCGGCTCGTAAATCGGTTCCAAACCATGACACGACAAGTCCGATTGATTTTTAATTGGGACATAAGCTTTGTAATTCATCAAGTGAAGCTTCTAAATCCGATGTAGCGAAGCTGATGTGACGATTAAGTAAATTTTGCTCGCCACTATTGGGTGTTTCACTGATCTGGACATTTGATAGTCCATGTTCGGTCGCACCGGGTATCATCGTCACCGCTTCAATCTTACTCTCAAGTTCGGAGATGACCTTTGTCACTTCAAAATGAAGGATCGGAATGCGATTGCCATAGGCATCAAAGGGAAAGTGATCAAAAACAATATAGGCAAGCCCACGATATGCAGGGGTATTATCGACCCCCTGCTTGGCTTCAATTAACGGGTCAGGTAGTTGATCTGCACTGCCTTTATAGATGCGGACATCAATTTGGCTTAAATCAATTTCCTTGCCATCTGCCCAGATACGTTTGATCTGGTTGATCTCACCCTCACATAATCCAAGCGCAAAATTGGCGTAATAATTTCGCGTTTCAACTGATGTGCCGCTTGATGCCTTACCCCCTTGCCGTTCGGTCGTTATGTCTTCTTCAAAACGGGTCGCCCAAAACAAGTTTCCGGCAACACGCATTGTGCCATAAATGCGCGCGATAGGGCTGCCTTCATCTGGGGAAGCTATACGTGCACCCTCAAGGCCAGGCGTAGTAATGGTATTTTGACCAAAAATCGCCTGATCAATGGCATTACCTGCCAATGCACCTGCTGCGCGCCCAAGGATGCCACCCAATGGTCCTAACATACCGCCAATTGCCGATCCTGCCGCTTGCAATAAAATAGTGGCCATACGTTACTCCATGCGTGTTTTATTTAGATGTTGGGAAATGTGAAAACTGCGGCAACGCGCCGACGCCATGATGGCACAAGCGCTGATTGCGTCACACCAATGCGTTCATATGCATGGATGAGTTGGTGAGGCGCAGACAGAATACCAGCATGTTTAATTGCAGCACTTTTACGCCAGCGGAAAAGAACAAGACAACCAATATGCATATTTTCAATAGCAATTTCAGGGCCACAATATGCGCGCGCAGCTTCCAACATACGCTCATGTTTTGAGCTTTCCGCCCAATCCATTGCATAGGGTCGCGGCTCCTCAGGTTCTACGCCGTAGAGCTCCTGCCAGATCCCTCTGATCAGCCCCAGACAATCGCAACCGAGGTGTTTTTGATATCCTTGGTGACGATAGGGTGTGCCGATCCATTCACTTGCCAATTTGACAATGTGTTCGTTCTGATCATTCAAAACGTTCTCCCAAAAATGCGAGATTATTTTACAATTATTCTACAATTACTCTACAAGCGGGCTACCATCATGAACTGTGTCTTCATCCGCATATCCATAGGCAAAATCACGCCCTGGCATATGCGGGAAGCCTTGAAAGTTCATCGTGTTTGAAAACTTTTCTTTACAAGTTGAGAAGCTTTTGGCGCAACCTGCAGTGATTTCGAAAGTGTCGCCTATTTGGGGAAGGTTCGGCAAGGGCGCAAAAAATTTGAGGGTGACTTCGCCATCTGAATTTTGATGGTCGTAAATTTCAACGGATAGGCTACTATTGTCACCACTGGTCCATTTTATCAGGCCAAATCTGAACCATGATGCGTCAAATTCATCCAAACCCGACACAACAGCAAACTGTTCATTATCTGATGAAACTACGTTACCCGATGCATTATAAAGCGGGTTATTAAGATTAAACCCACAGGATGCGTCTCCTAAATTTGCGGTACACTTTCTGCTGTAACCACGCCCTTGCGGCTGGTTGAGACGATGCGCAATTGATCGTAGCTCAGCTGAGAACTGATGATCGGTAAAATTCACTTCACCAATTTCCTGAGTTCGCAATTTAATTGCTGTATCAAGTGATGTCCAATCGACCAAAAATACTTCAACTTTAGCACCGTTATAACGACCATCGCGAAGGTCTTTTTCGGTGACAGCATCATGAGCAAACGCACCAACGACCTCGCTTTCGTCGACATTAAGTCCAAGCTCTGAGCGCACTGCGCTGGGTAAAAACCCACTATTGGGGAGAAAGTTTGTGCCGTCGAAGTTTAAAACGTAATCATGGTCTGTAAACCCAAAAACCACTTCATCAGAACGCGTCAAACGCCAAGCGTTACAGAGAGTTTTGGATTGATTTTTCAGCTTTGAAAGAAGTTCATCATTTATCTCCCTCATACCTCACTCTCCAGCTTTATCTCGATCAACGGAATGGATGGAATATGCCCAGCATGAAAAGTGGATAAATTGACATCCAAACGTTCAAGATCAAAACGAACCGGGACATCAAATTCAAAACCAGACGTGAGAACTGCATTTTCAGGAGGAGGACTTGTAAATGAGATCTCGCCAGTTTGCGTATCAACCTCAAAATCAGGTGCAAGCAGTGCAACACCATCCATAGCAATTTGCACCGACCCGCTGACAGGCTTTTGAATATTTCGTTCGGACGAACCACCAATATCAGCATAGGTTTTAATCAGTTGAAAAACCGTACTTGTACCATCGCCGATACCGAGTTGTTGATCTGTCGCTGAGATAGTTTGTCCATATTTGCATGACAAATGATCGATTGGATCTTTAAAACGAAAGCCATAAAGATTACCGCACCGGGCGTGGAAAAATGCAATGATCTCGTACAAATCCTGGGCACTTTTCATACCCGAACCTGCATCAAAGCGTCGTCGTGAATCACGCCAACGTGCATTGCGACTTTCATATCCGTTCGATAACAGAACTATGTCGTTTTGACGTTCAGGTCCACCCGTTGTGCCTAGCGCTAAAGTCATAGGGAATGAGACTTCATGAAAACCTAAAGACATGTCTTACTCCTAAATTTGGGGAAATATGTGAAGCCTTTATCAATTCCAAAAACACCATTAAAGCCCGCGTTGACCACGACCAACAGCGCGTGCAAGCATTGTTGAAATTTGCGTCTCAGTGCGTCTAAATCCATCAGCATCTGGGGTATTAATATTAAAAGAAATGTTGACCGGGGAATTTTGTGCACCATTTGTTGCAAC
>CAJQOR010000045.1 GCA_905479965.1 uncultured Rhizobiaceae group bacterium
ATTGCGACGGTTCTCGCCAACTTCAACATCGCACAGGTGATGATCCATCTCGCCGTCAAGGGCGGCTTCCATAACGCGCTTGATCAGGGGGGACAGCGCATCGCTCAAACCTTTGCCCGATTGAAGCTCAGCCAATATCCCGGCTTCAACTTCAGTTAAATTATGTTTTGGTTTTCTCATATCATGTCCTTCAATTTTGCTTCAAAACCGCCATTGATATGATAGATAACTTGACGCTACGCTACTAACGGCTACGCTTCCAAGTTATCCACATACCAACAGCCTAAACAAAAATCAGCTGACACACTTATTTGAATAGTCCCGAAAGTTTACTCAGTTGGTTGTTTTAGCAAACCATCGACAGCTTTAACTGTGTCTTCAACAGCGTTCATAGTTTCGCCAACTTTTTCCATTGCCTTATCAGCTTCAGCTTTAACAGCGTCTACGGCATCGCCTGCAGCTTTGGTTGCAGCATCTGCTTCCATTTTTACTTTGTCAGCTGCAGACTTTGCAGCTTCTTCTGCAGCTTTCGCAGCGGCATCCGCTTCCATCTTAGCATTGTCCGCAGCAGCCTGTGCAGCTTCTTCTGCGGCTTTTGCAGCAGCATCTGCCTCGGCTTTCGCTTTTTCTTCTGCAGCAGCAGCTTCTGCTTTAGCTTTTTCCATTGCTTCATCGGCTGCTTTTTTTGCAGCAGCTTCAGCTTCTTGCGCAGCTTTTGCTGCTTCAGCGGCTTTTTCTTCAGCAACAGCTTTCGCTTTTGCTTCAGCTTCTTTTTTTTCATCACTACAAGCCGATAGCGTAAGCGCTGCCATTGCTGTTACAGCTAGCGCAATCAATAGATTTTTCATGTGTTTGTCCTTGTTGGCATATGCCAAATTTGTTCGTTTTAATTTTGAGGAAATTGTCGCCCTCATAACATCTCAAAAGAAGATGATGGCTGTTTAGCGCTCGATTATGACAAAAAGAAGGTCTATTTTTGCACTGCACACAATAATATTTACATCTCCGATGACAATACGGCGTAAATTAGCTTTTCAAATATTCAGTGACATCTTTTAAGTTTGCGCGACTGATCGGGATGAGGTCGCCATTTTTGAGCTCGAGCATCCTTTTGCCGGTTATAGTTTTTATCGATGCAACATGGTTTTTTGAAACCCACCATGATCTGTGTGGTTGAATGCCGTCATGCTCTTTCAGCTCAACAACAGCGTCTGATAAACGCATAAGGATGAGATCAGAACCAAAAGATGTTGTCACTTTTATATAGTGGTCTTGGGAGTTGAGGCTGATGAGATCTCGCCCCAACTCCTTTGGGATACGATGGAAAAATCTTATGCCTGCGGTTTTTTCACTAGATTGGGCTTGGGTTTTCTTCTCAGACAGTTTGAATAACATCGTAATACCAATTGTAATTGGAATTGTGTATGTCATCACTTTTAAAAGGCCCGTCAAAGACTGACCGAATGATTGCTGTAGAAAAATACCGAACAGCCAGACGAATATCCCGACAATAACCCCAGCGGCGCTTCCTCCGAGGATGTAAGAGAGCCAATCGTTGACGCTCTTTCGTTTGAGGAGCACAGTTACAAAGGTCGCTACGCCACTTGCTAGTACATAAGTCACAGGCGTTAGAATAGCCCAATAGGCGAAGCGTTCTAAAAAATTATAGTGCTCTAACGTTCCAAATGGTCCAGACAGCGTGAGAATTAAAACAGCAACGCCAATATAGCCGTAGAATTTTGCTTCTACGAATTGCGCCTGCATTTGACGAAGCGTCAATTGTAAAGTTGTATCATTGGCGAATTCGGACATGCATTCCACGTAAACTAAATTTGTCTCAGGACTTTAACCGATAGAACCATTCTTCCATTCATTCAATGAGGAAGATCTTTCGATGTTTAATTTATCACCGCTTTTTGAAGCAAACTATATTGTGCAAATTCATGTATTTTTTGCCATTTTAAGCCTCATTCTTGGTATCTGGATTATGCTAGGCTTAAAGGGAAGCAAAATTCATAAAGCACTGGGAAAGCTTTGGATTTTGTCATTGTTGATCACTGCAATCTCAAGCTTTTGGCTTCATGGTATCAGATTGGTTGGGCCTTTTAGCCCTATTCATCTTTTATCTATATTCGCGATGTACTCAGTATTTCGCGGCTTACAGCATGCTAGGGCAGGGCGTATTGATGCGCATAGAAAATCAATGACAGGTTTGTTTTATTACGCGCTGATCGGGGCTGGGCTTTTCACACTTCTGCCAGAGCGGCTTATACATCAACTCGTCCTTGGCTAGGGATTTTGGTCATGGGTTCGCAAAATCTATGTTTGATTATCAGTTGAAA
Organism: uncultured Rhizobiaceae group bacterium; assembly: GCA_905479965.1. The sequence goes on from CAJQOR010000045.1 coordinate 2,343, forward strand.
TGCCATTACCAGTAGTTGGCACTCATTTAGCAGACAAAGGGGTATGTCATGCGTTGGAAAGGTCGTCGCCAATCAAGCAATATTGAGGATGTTCGTGGACAATCTGGTTCCCGGACAACTCGATCACGCGGCCGAAGCCCGTTTGGTCGTGGTGGTATTCGTCTTCCATCGCGTCGTGGCGGGGCTGGCCGTGGTGGCATGAGCTTTAAGTCATTGTTGTTGATGGGCGTTGTGTTTTTGGGGTTATGGGCATTTGGCATTGTCAGCCCATCGGATATTTTATCACAAATGGGCGGTGCGCCGACGTCAAATTTTGAACAAACAACGACCCAGACACGTCAACCAAGTCAAAGTTCTGATGAGATGACACAGTTTATCGCAACTGTGTTGGCTGAAACAGAAGATGTTTGGAATGGTGTTATGCGCTCGGAAGGCGTTGATTACCCCGAGCCCACTTTGAAGCTGTTTTCAAACAAAGTGCAATCGGCCTGTGGATTTGCAAGTTCAGCCTCTGGTCCGTTTTATTGCCCCGCAGACAGTAAAATCTATATCGACTTAACGTTTTATGACGAACTGGCGCAAAAGTTTGGTGCAGCGGGTGACTTTGCCCAAGCATATGTGCTTGCACATGAAGTGGGTCACCACGTGCAAAATGTTATTGGAGTTTTACCTAAGTTTAACCAGATGCGCCGCTCTATGAGCAAAGAAGAAGAAAACCGCATGTCTGTGCGTGTGGAGTTACAAGCGGACTGTTTTGCCGGGATTTGGGGATATTACACTGCGCAAAAAGGTTTACTTGAGCGCGGCGACTTAGAAGAAGCGCTCAACGCTGCCAATCAAATTGGCGATGATACGATACAAAAGCGTACGCAGGGCTTTATTGTGCCTGAAAGCTTTAATCACGGCACATCTGTGCAACGCAAAGAGTGGTTTTCGCGTGGGTTTGAGACCGGCCGATTGTCAGCGTGTGATACATTTAACGCTAGAATTTAGGCTGCGATAACCCACTCATATTATTTTGATAGTATTTTCTCTGCATAAAAAATAGGCGCTATATTATCAAGCGTTATGTCGTTATTGTCTGTTCTTTGGGCAATAATTTTGAGTCGTTCGATGAACTATATCCACCACATAAAGCGCACATGGCTTTTAAGCCTCCCACTCGTTGGGAGCCAGTTAGCACAAATCGCCATTAATACGACCGACACTGTTATGCTGGGTTGGCATGGCACGTTTAGTTTGGCGTCTGGTGTGCTTGGCACGCAAGCGGTTTTCTTCTTCTTTATTTTTGGCGCCGGATTTGGCCATGCGGTGGTGCCACTTGCATCCAGCGCATTTGCAAAAGATGATCCAAGATCCTTGCGCCGCGCGATGCGAATGGGGCTATGGATAACGGGCTTGGTCGCGCTGATTTCTATGCCGATTATGTGGAATGTTGAACGTATTTTTGTTTCCTTAGGGCAGAATGAAGATGTGTCATCGCTGGCTGCGGAATATGTTCGTGTGGCGCAATGGAGCTTATTTCCTGCGCTTTGGGCGCTTGTGTTTCGGAATTTTTTTG
>CAJQOR010000046.1 GCA_905479965.1 uncultured Rhizobiaceae group bacterium
CAAATTGCATTGAAAGACCGGAGAATTCTTTTGAAAGTTTGTCATTTACTTCATCAACCACCTTATCCAGTTGCGTTTTGACAACAAATTCTTTCTCTTTTTCGGTGAGGTTTTCATGCGCTGCAATCTGGAGTTCAATCACTCGAGACAACGCTGTATTAACACGATCAAATGTATCGGTCTGTTTCCCCGTATCACTTTGCAGTTCTATCATGATGCTTCGAAGTTCTTCTCGGTTCTTAAGCGTATCTGCCACGTGAGCTAAAATTTCATTTGATTTAACATGGGAGTCAATCATATCACTCACAGATTTAGAAACCAGAAAATTGGACTTTTCTGTGTTCGTTTGAGCGTCAATTAAAAGCTGTGTTTTTTGAGCCATATTATCGATTGAAGAAACTAACTTTGTATTTGAAACCATCGATAAACGCGCAACACGGAGCATGAGAGAAAGTTGACTTTCCAATCTTTGATTTGGAGCATTTGCGCCCTCTGAGCGGCTCTCGTTTCCGATACTTGCCAAGCCTGCGAGCCACGTTTCAAATCCAGCTCTAAATATGTTGCTAGATTGGTTTGAAAAGCGAGTCATCAAACCCAAAGCTAACGACGTAATCAATCCAAACAGGGATGACGAGAAGCCTGTTGCCATGCCTTGCAGAGGAATTTGTAAATCGGTCATCAACCCTTGAATGGCTTCCGCAGCTCCATCACCGCTCAGATCGATGCCGCCGATAATCATACCAACGGATCCCAATGTAACCATCAGTCCAACAAATGTACCAATGAGTCCCAGAAACACAAGAATTCCAGTAACATACTGGACCAATGATTTTTTCTCGTCCAATCTATCATCTATAGAGTCTAGGATATTTTGTATGACCCCAGTTGAGAGGTTTAATCGGCCTGTTCGTGCAATTTCTTCCGAAATAATATTGAAGGGTTGCGCAATAATTTTTGGTTTGTTGAATATAATCGCTTTCTTTTTACTACGATTGTGGCGTCTATCAGTGTCAAATTTATTGTCGGACTTTTCATAGACAGCATCGTCATGATCTTGTTTTAGAGCATTAAAAGCTAAAACCTCATTATCTAGAGTCATCACATTGCGGAATGCGATGAATACTCCAAAGAAAAACGTTCCGAAAATGGTTGAGTTTAAGAATACATTGGATTCGATGGCGTTAACGACAAAATCCAGTTGCCAGATACCCAGAACTGATAGCAATATCAGCACTATCATCATTGGTATCAGCTGTTTTCGAATTTCTTTAATCATTGTAGTAACCCCGACGTCGTCTTCTGCTTCACTCGAATGATATGTTCATTCTGTATTTCATTAAGTGTGCCGGCGAATTGGTGGTTCTATGTGCTGCTGGCATTTAATGGTAAGCTTACTTAATTAATTCATACCCATTTAATTCTTGATTATCCGAACCGTGTTGATCAATTTTGGATCAGGTGAAAAGCGCACCTCGACCTTTATCTTGTCTTTGTCAAAGCCGTTTTGAAGTAATTCATTTCGTGCCGCTAGTGCGCGATAATAAGTCATTCGTTTCTGCTCAGAAATTGACAAGGAGTTGGCGTCTCCAAAGGACCAGATTGATATGTCTTGGTCCTTAGTTAGGTCTGTGTTGTTGCTAAGGAAGTTTTCAATCTTACTTGCAGATGCTTCATCGATTTTGATTCCGGTTGCATCAAATACTAGTGTGAGGGCTGTATCGGATGATTCGACAGTTTGTACTTTCTTTGGATCCTCAGATTGAGCTTTTTCGATCTCGATCCGTTCTTCTTTTTGATCAATTTTCGTGCTCAAAACATTCATTGCAGTGTTGCCCTCAATTTCGTCTTCGCTTTTCAGTTCTTCTGATTTTTCCGATTTGAAAGTACCTGCCGATTGCGAGGAATTGTTTGATGTTTCAGTGTCTTGAGAGGTTTGTTGAGTAGCATCTTGGGTGGGTTCTACTTCCTTAGTTGTGGAACCTGACCGATTTGCATTGTCAATGGTTTCACTCATTATTTGTTTCTTTTCACTTTCGGAAGCGAGATAAAATTTGGATACATTCTGCGCAAGAACAGCAATGACAACCGCAAGAATAATAAGTAGAAATGTCACCACCATAACAATTGTTGAAAGCGCATCTACAAATCCGGGCCAATGATTTTCCTCTGCTTCAGCCGAACGCCTACTCATAGTATTGTACTCACCTTTGGCCGCGTTTCTTTTGTTAAGATTTACTTAGTAATTTCTGTCTTGCTTGTGAAACTACCGAAAAAATAGATTTTGGTAGTTCAGATTATTACAACAAGGTAAGTTGTTTAGGTAAATAATCGGTTACTAGTGTTAGCTAGCACGCTTCAAGTTTGTTAAAATCTCTTGGCGAGGGCCATCAGCGATAATTCGACCTTGCTCCATCCATATAACACGATCAACAATGGATAGAACGTTGGCTCTGTGTGTCGATATTAAGAGCGTTGTATTTCCTAGATTTTTTTGGATAGCTGAAATGACAGCGTTTTCCATTGTGTTGTCCATCGCTGAGGTAGGCTCATCTAACATTAATAGCTTAGGTTGCTTGATGAGTGTTCTAGCTAAGGCTATGGCCTGCTTTTCTCCACCGGACAGTTTTTCACCCCGCGTGCCAACATTAAAACTATAACCTTCGGGTAGTCGTCGGATGAATTCTCGAACACCTGATACATTAACCACGTGGTCGAAAACTGCGTCACTTACTTCTGTGTTAGAAATACAGATATTTTCGCGTACACTTCCCTCAAAAAGATCATTTTCCTGCGGCATATACGCAAAAACTTGCCTGATGTCATCTGGACTAATTTGCCTTGAGTCAGAATGATCAATGTTATAATTTCCAGTGTCTGGATCGTGATATCTTGCCAACAATTGTAGCAAGGTGCTTTTCCCGCACCCACTACGCCCAACGATGGCAATTTTTTCACCCGGTTTGATGGAAAAAGTAATTTTGTTCAAACATGGAGTGCTGCTGTTTGGATATGTAAAAGAAACCTGATTTAAGTCTATATTACCTTGCTTTACGCTTGCGGTATTTGAAATATCGCCAGCTTCCTCTTGGGGTAAATCCATCAAAGTGAATACGTTCTCAATTGATTTGGAAAGTTGCACAGCTCTTGATAAAAGCGATAAGAGATTGCTTATTGGCATTAATACTCGCCCAACCAATAGCGTCGAAGCAGCTAATATACCTACTGACATTTCCCCATTAGCTATCCGATAAACGCCTATCATTACAGCCAAAACAATAACTATTTGCACTGTAACCATAGTAATTTGAGATGGAAGCAACGTAAGCAATTTTGACCGGTGTGTCGTCATTATCGTGTTGTCGATTAGTCTTTCAAACCGACTGAGTTTTTTATACTGAGCACCGACAGCTTTCATCGCTGTTAAAGTCGTAACGGTTTCAGCAAAATCTTCCGTCTTCTTGTTTTGAAGGTCAATTTCATGTTTGCTAATTTCCAGCAATTTACGTTGGCTGACAATAATCCACAATGCAATTAAAACTATACCCATTACTGGTGCGAGAACCACGCTTCCCGCTATTGAAGCGACAAGAATTAACACAAGCACAACAAATGGTATGTCGATAAAGAGAGCTGTAATTAAAGACGGAATCAGAGTGCTTGCGCCTTCAATATCGCGAAAAGCGGTCACCCATTGAGCGACATGTTTGGGGAACGAGCCAACACGTGCATTGATCATCCGTCTGTACAACAGAACTTGTATTTTGGATGAAGTTGACAAACCAATTGCGTCAGTGAGAACTAATCGAACATATCGTATAGTTATATCCAACCCCAAAGCAATCATAACGCCGATCGATAGAGCCCACAAAGTTTCCAACGCTGTATGCGGTATAACGCGATCGTAGACTGACATGATATAGATTGGAAGAACGAGCATTATTAAATTACTAATTGCTGCTGCGAGGCAAAGTTGAAACGTAAGTTTCTTGTTGTCGCCGACAACTGTTGAGACTAACGATTTAAAACTTTTTGGCCCTAAACCTTTTCGCTCTACATTTCCTTCAGATATGGGTGCGTTGTTCTCAGGTTTAACAACAATCAATATGTCTGTTGACAGAGCGTTGAGGGTGTCTATCGGGACCGTTTGGATTTTATCATTTGCAAAAATTTCCACCCGGCTATTTGTAACTTTTTTGATGATAACGCCATTGCCGTTATTTAGTAGCAGAATACATGGAAACTGATCATCTTTTTGGTTTTCAAATTTACCTTCCTTGAACGTCAGCTGGATTTCAAGGTCTTTGGCCAGGGAATGCAATATCTCCAGACTTGGTTCGCTGTTATATATCTGCTGAACGCGAGTACTCTTTTTGTCGCTAATATGTTGTAAGGCCCATATGTTAGCGATTTGTCGCATGCATTCTGTTAATGGTGAAGCAAATGAATGTGCAAACTTTTCTGATTTTTGCGGTGTTTTATTTTTGTTGAATGGGGAACTATGAAACATTCTAAGGTTCAATTCTCGCTCCGCGTTGGTCACATAGCACTGCGTCTCAACATGTTGTTGGAAAAAAACAAAATAAATGGATTTTACACCGTTTGACCTGTTTGTTCTTTCCTTCTGAGAAACAGCAATTGTGGCATTCTATATTGAAGGCTACTTAAATTATAACCATTTTGAACTCGATATTTAAACAAACATAATTAATACTTTGTAAATATAACCTGGTTAATTCTTAAGAGACAATTAAACTTAAAAGTAGAAGTTGAATGCCCCAGAACAGAATTATTGAACCACTCAGACGTAATTCAGAAATGAGTTTGGCATTCCCATCGGCAGCAGATTCATTGAAGTCTCGTGTTAGTGGCATGTTTTTATATTTGGTATCAATCGGGCTTGTCTTGTTATTGATTTGGTCTGTTTTAGCTGAAATTGATGTCGTAACCCGCGGATCGGGGCGCGTTGTGCCTTCATTGCAAAATCAAATCGTACAACACTTTGAAGGTGGAATTATAACGGATATTTTGGTTTTTGAGGGTCAAACAGTGCGCAAAGGCGACGTTTTGATGCAAATTGAAAACCCTTTCTCGGAGGCAGAATACACCAAAACCAATCGGGAATTTTTGGCTAAGACCGCGGAGTTAATAAGATTGGACGCGGAGAGCGGAAATGTTGACCGATTGATTTTTCCTCTGGAGTTAAATAGCAAGTTTTCAGACATAGTTGCCAATGAAGAATTACTATTTAAACGTAGAAAAGATAGTCTTGAAGAACAGATACTGATCTATAAAGACCAGCAAGTTCAAAAGCAGCTTGAAAAGAGTGAAAAACAAAAACGCCTTGAAAACATGCGACTTGAGTATGGTCTTATTGATAGACGGGTTAAAAGCTTGTCCAAACTCGTTAAGGAAGGCGCTGCTTCAGAAAACACACTTTTGAAAACTATGTCAACATTGCAGCAAATCCAAACGAAAGTGTCGGATTTAGAGCATCAAATACCCCAAACAGATGTCGAAATTAGTGAATTGCGACGCCGTCAGCAAGAAACCATACTTAGTTTTCAATCTGAAGCGGAAACAGAGAAGAATAATGTTCAGAGGAAAGCTGAGCAGCTCAAAGAAACGTTATATGCGATGAAAGATCGGAAAAGAAGAACCGAGCTACAAGCGCCAATTAACGGCAAAATTCATAAGATTTTTCAAGCGACTAGGGGTGGGGTTGTTCGCAGTGGACAAAATCTTGTACAAATTGTCCCGTCAGACACAGCTATATCCATTGAAGTTAAGCTTCCTCCAAAAGATAGGGCCAAAGTGTGGGTTAATTTGCCAGCCATCGCAAAATTGTCAGCCTACGATTTTAGTTCTCATGGTGGTATAGACGCCAAAGTCGTTGATATATCGAATGATGTTCTTCAAGATGGCGATGGCGAGCCCTATTTTCGCGTAAAACTTGAAGCTGATTCTGATCAGTTAACGAATGAGATGGCTGTGATAGCAGGAATGGCTGCTGAAGTTGATATAATCACGGGCAAAAGAACAATTATGGATTATCTCATAAAGCCGTTTAGAGAGATCTATGGCAAAGCTCTGCGTGAGTCATGACATCACATTGATGGAACGAATCAAACTATTGAAAAGATGCATTTAATTGGAATTTGAGAATCATTTATTAATAGATATTTAGTTTTTTATGCCTACATTTGATGATGGTTAATATTACTATAACCAGCAAAATTGAATTAGATGTTAGGTAAAATCTGCTGTGGTTGATGAACTCAAAAATAATTCGGTTATTGCCGATTCCGCGACAACGCAAACGGGTGAAACTGATGGTTCTTTAGACCAATCAGCGCCAGATGTTGCAATCGATCAAAACTCTTCATCTGATGAAACGGTTGTTGCAGATCAAGCAGAAATTGAAATAGCTGCACAAGAGGTTGCTAGTCTCGCTGCTGTTGAAGGTGCGAATGACGGCCAGTTGGGCGATGTCAAAATTATTTCCCCGCCTGCTAAAGGTGAAACCGTTGTTTATGAACTTACATCACTTGAAAAAATTAAGTTTGCTTTTGATCTTGAGAGCGCAAATATAGGTCTTTCCGATGTCGATTTAGTTATTTCCTTTGATGACGGTAGCCAGATTATTTTAGCAGGTGCGGGTGTTGACCTGTTGTATGAGGCAGACCTTAGTTTTGATTTCAATGGTGAATTAATTGGGAAACATGAATTAGTTGCTGAACTGGGTTCATTTGAAGAAAGTGATTCTCAAGTCATTCTTCAGGCGAAATCCAGCACAGGTCGGACAGAGGAAGTATCGGAAGAGAATTCCACTGAAACCAGCAGCAGTAGTGAACCTGTGGCGGCAGAAACAGAAGTTGTCGTAGAAATTGTCGAAGTTGAAGTTCCAGACATTAGCTCCGCTAGCCAGTTTGAAGGTGATAATGAGGCTGGCAAGGAATCTGAGGAAGAAGCTGCTCGTTCACGTGTAGAAGACGACGTCGCCCCGGACGAGGTAATACCTGTTGTCGCAAGTTCAGGTGCGCCCCCTAAGCCTGAAAATGAGAACACCAGCCCGGAAAATGAGAACATTAGCCCGACAGAAGGTGACTCAGATGTTGATGCACAGATTATCAATATCGAATTAGAATTATTCGGCGTTCCAGGTCAAACATCAGTAACATTAGGAGATGGCACCACTGTTATAACGGGTTCCGCGGCGATTGAGGCTGCTGAAACCGATTCGAGTTTTGCTATTCAACAAACAGCAGAAACTGTGTCTGGGACATCTGGCAATGATATTATTACAGCGGACAGTCAAGATTTAACACCCTCTGGTACAACCGTCCGAACCCTTCATGTGACCGCGGATAACTCTGATACAACAACCGAAATCATCCAGATTTACGTTACAGGTTATCCAGAAGGTGCCACTGTCGTTAATGGATCTGAATATGCTAATGGTTATCTTATCCCCATAGATGACGTGAATCCTGGCCAGACTGAAGTAATTCTGCGCTA
>CAJQOR010000047.1 GCA_905479965.1 uncultured Rhizobiaceae group bacterium
CTTAAATCCTCAGGTTTTACTATTCTTTTTGACATTTATTTCTCCAAGGAATTTTTATCCAGCCCAGCCGCCATCAATCAACATGGTCTGTCCGGTTGTAAACGCACTTTCATCAGATGCCAGATAAACGGCTAATGCACCAACTTCTTCAGGTGTACCAATGCGACCCATTGGCTGACGCGCGATGAATGCTTTTCTAGCTTCTTCATAATCACCCATGGCATGCAAACGATCTTCAAGCGACGGACTTTGAATGGTTCCAGGGCAAATCGCATTGCATCTCACACCTGTTTTAATGTGATCAACTGCGACCGATTTGGTCATTCCGATAACGGCAGCTTTTGTAGCGCCGTATACGAAGCGGTTGGGCGCACCAATAATAGAAGATGCAGCCGAAGACATATTGATGATCGATCCATTACCCTTATCCAACATTGCAGGAATAAATGCTTTGATGGTTCTAAACATTGATTTCACATTCAGATCAAAGGCGAAATCCCACTCATCGTCTGTACAATCTGCTATCGTACCTGCATGCACAAATCCTGCGCAATTAAACAGTATATCGGGTGAAAATTTACCAGCAACTGAGCGCACGTCGTCATCAGAACGCACATCCAATTTGTGGGTTGTAAGGTTCTCGATCCCAAGATCATCAAGTTGTGCAAGAAGCTCTTCGTTTAAATCCGTCGCAATGACTGAAGCACCTTCATTTGCCATTGCTATTGCGGTTGATTTACCAATGCCCTGCCCTGCTGCGGTCAACAACGCGGTTTTACCGGCTAATCTATGTGTCATTTCGCATCCTCCTGTAAGTATTTAAACTGTAAAAAACTATTCTTGCATCCATCAATGTATGAATTTAACCAGACTTATGTAGATGATTTGAAAGTGCGGTTTGGCATGCCAAAACGTCACGTTCCAATGCTGCATTTAAGATGTTTAAATGCTCTTTTATATTATCGTGGCGAAACCCAGATCCTTCCGAAACTGCCAGCATATGCATGCGGTGCAGATCGTAAATATCGCGATGCTTCTTGATCAGAAGTGAAGAGCCACAACGCGAAATTAGAGTTTCATGAAACTCCCACTCACAATCGCACCAGATATCAAACAATTCTTCGCTATCCTGATCGGCTTTAAATTTATTCTCTACATGCGCCAACTTATGATGGGCTGCTGCAAGTTGCGCTTCCCATTCAAGTCCACCCTGCTCTAGGGATAATCGAGCTCCCTCACATTCAATGAGTATCCTATGCTCAACAGCTTCGTTACAAAGTTCTAGTGAAGCAAGCGGAACCTTAAAACCTTTGTGTTCTTGAAACTCCACCAATCCATCGCACGATAGCCTAAATAAAATTTCTCGTAACTGACTGGCGGAACAACCATATTGCAAACGAAGCTCTTCGGGTTTTAACTTTTGGCTAGGCTCGAATTGCGCAGAAATAAGCCGCCGACGAAAATCCCAATAGATATCGACATTCCCATCACTATTTTTATCCAATAATCTGGCTTCCATACCAATCCCTCACAGGGTTTGCAGTCGGTGTTTTTATCCGATGCATCTTATATTAGATACGGATGGCATATTTTTTTGATAAACACTAGTATTTTCGTGAATTTTTATTTTTCACAAAAATAATGATATTTTTGTTTACTCCCTTGTGAGCAATGCTCATTCTTGATACCAATGCATGGAAAAGAAGCAGTGCACATATATTTGACGCACAGGCACATATATTTAAAGCACAGAAAGATGGCTTCATTTGAGGAGTGAAAGTGACTGATTTTGTTAAATTAAATGGCACAGACAATGTTGTAACTGTGACACGCTCAATTGAATTGGGCACAGAAATTTCAGGCATTACATCTAATCAAAACATTCCGCGCGGACACAAATTTGCCATTCAAGACATTGCCATTGGTGATCCAATTTTAAAATATGCGCAAAAAATTGGTTATGCCAGTCTGCAAATTCATGCCGGAGATCATGTTCACACCCACAATGTTGAATTTCGCAATGTGGATGCTGATTATGAGTATTCGACAAATATATGCGAAGCAAAAATAGCCAATAACAATCAACTTGATACATTTATGGGTTATCGCCGCGAAAATGGCAAAGTCGGCACGCGAAATTATATTGCAATTGTTACATCAGTAAACTGTTCAGCAACAGCGGCTCGAAAAATAGCTGACGCATTTGGTCCAGAAGAATTAAAAGACTACCCAAATATTGATGGCGTGGTTGCTTTTGTGCACGGTACGGGCTGCGGCATGGCCGACAGTGGTGACGGGATGGATGCGCTTCAACGCGTCATGTGGGGCTATGCCAAACACCCAAATCATGCCGGCGTTTTAATGCTTGGTCTGGGGTGTGAAATCAATCAGATCGACTGGTTGCTTGAGGTAAATGATCTTAAACAAGGCCCTCTGTTTCACACCATGAATATTCAAGATGTCGCCGGATTACGCATTACTGTGGAAAAAGGCATTGAGCGCATTAGGACAATGTTGCCTGAAGCAAATAAATCGACCCGTGAACGTTGCCCCGTTTCTGAATTAAAAGTCGGTTTGCAATGCGGTGGATCAGACGCTTGGTCTGGCATCACTGCAAATCCTGCAT
>CAJQOR010000048.1 GCA_905479965.1 uncultured Rhizobiaceae group bacterium
ATTGAATATAGATGAGCGCTTCGAGCAAACGCTGGAACAAGCCCTTTGCATCTGGGATGAGAATGATTGCAAAAAGCAGGCAAAAACCGATGATCGTCGCGGGCACAACAACGTAATGCAAAAACTTTTTTTGCTCAGAGGTTAGGCGCACAAGCAACAATCCTATCAGCGCTAATGGGTAAGCGCTCGCCGCAATCGCCATATGGGCGATATGAACAGGCGTGTTTTGCAAATTGCTATCGTTTCCATGATTGTGACAAGCCGCATCACAAGGCAAAAACGCGGCAAGCGCCAGTAAAATGGCATAAGCGAATAAAAGTGGTAACCCCATCCGATTGGCACACTTATGGGGCGCACAGCTATTTAACAAAGCAAGAAAAGCTATAAGTATGATCTCGGCTGGTAAAAAGACCGCAAAATTTGCCCATTTGGCATAGGGAGCGTCGTCAGCGCCAAGAACACTCATGAACTGGCTGAGATGCGAATAATTCGGCATTTGGCTGCCGATAAGGCCGACACCGATTGCTAACCATACACCGCTGACGATCGGTAAAATGATAAGACCCAAGGAATATTTGTCACGCAACATCATAGATTTAAAGTATTGCTCCGTTGCTTTAATGCCTTTGCGACCATGGCGTAAGATAACCTTAAGCGTCATTATTCACAATGTCGGTTGGGTGATGCTCACATGCCGTGACGATGCCAATCCATTGTCATGGCCAAGTTTTTGACAACAACTTTAATCTTAAGCTGAATAGGGGTGACCGCTATCTCAATCCATGTTAACACCATGATATGGAAACTTGGATACTCATTACAATCTCAGCTGCCTTTTTGCAGAACATCCGATCCAGTCTTCAAAAGCACCTTAAAAATGTGATGGGAACGTCTGGCGCGACGTTTGTGCGGTTTGGATTTGGCATACCATTTGCGCTTATGTTCCTTGCAATTTTCATGGTTTGGGGCGATCACAGTTTTCCTAAACTCAACCAAGATTTCTTCGTCTGGGTAGGGATTGCCGCGATCTCACAAATCATCGCACAAGCTTTATTGGTGCACATGTTCTCGCACCGCAACTTTGCTGTAGGAACAGCCTATTCACGCACCGAGCCATTACAAGCGGCTTTGTTTGGTCTTTTATTCTTATCTGAAAAAGCATCTTCTGCGGTTTTATCAGCAATTGCGATCAGCATGTTTGGCGTTATGCTGATATCGGTTGCCAGAACCGACATCACACCTAAATCAATCTTCACATCGCTTTATTCGCGAACAGCTCTCATCGGATTGTCATCAGGCGCAATTTTTGGCGTCGCAGCTGTGTCTTATCGCGCTGCATCATTATCGTTGGATGGACCAAACTTTATCATCCAAGCTGCGATTACATTATCGATCGCCATTATATTGCAATCAATCATCATGATATTATGGATATATTGGCGAGATCGCGGTGAAATTGCGCGGATACGCGCGGCATGGAAAACTGGCTTGCTGGTGGGGTTAGTCGGCGCTAGTGCATCTTTTGGCTGGTTTATGGCCATGACATTACAGCAAGCAGCACTCGTTAAAGCGGTTGCGCAAATTGAGATGATTTTTACCTTCATCTCATCCGTTTTCATATTTAAAGAACAGATCAACCGAATAGAAGTCATCGGTTGTTTGCTGATTATCAGCGGAATTATCGCGCTTGTGCTTGGCGGGTAGTTACTTAACGATCAGAGTACCAGCGCCGTGCTCGGTGAAAATCTCGAGCAAGACCGCATGCGGAACCTTGCCATTTACTATCACCACACCTTCAACACCTTGTTCTATCGCGTAGATACAAGTCTCTACCTTTGGGATCATCCCGCCGGAAATCGTTCCATCCGCAATCATCGCTTTTGCTTCTGAGACAGATAGCTCTTTGATCACTTTGCCATCTTTACCCATAACGCCTGCAACATCTGTTAAAAACAACAAACGCTTTGCATCAAGCGCACCAGCTATACCGCCAGCAAATGTATCCGCGTTGATGTTATAGGTCTGGCCATTGCGATCAGGCGCGACAGGTGCAATCACCGGAATGGTTGCAGATGTTGCAAGTATATCCAAAACTGTGCGGTCGACTTCGTCGATCTCGCCAACAAAACCCAAATCGAGAATACGTTCTATGTTTGATTCTGGATCAACGACTTTCTTTTCAGCTTTTCTCGCGTAAACCAGGTTTCCATCTTTACCGCAAAGCCCGATGGCGCGCTCACCTTCGGCATTGATCATCGTTACGATCTGTTTGTTGATGGATCCAGCAAGGACCATTTCAACAATCTCAACTGTCTTTTGATCCGTCACACGTAGGCCATTTTCAAAGCGAGATTTAATACCCATACGATCGAGCATTGCGCCAATTTGCGGGCCACCGCCATGGACAACAACTGGATTAACGCCTGATTGTTTAAGGAGTGCAACATCGCGTGCAAATGCTTGCGCCAGGCTTTCATCACCCATCGCGTTGCCACCATATTTGATCACAACAGATTGGTCTTCATAGCGCTGCATATATGGCAATGCTTCAGATAAAAACCGTGCTTGATTTTCACTATCACTTAAAACAGCCATTTTAATATTCCTCACAACTGAACAAAATTATCGTTCATCTTCATATCTAGCACGTGTCTTAACGTGAAAAATTTCATCCTTCAATTGGATCTTTATTTGAAACTACGACTAATTATGAATGGCTTTGACGATTGCGCGTCTTAAATCATCAATACCAACACCTTTTTCAGATGATGTCGCGATGATTTCTGGATAAGCGGCAGGATGCTTTTTGATTTGCTCGGTCACCTGAGCAATCAAAGCTTCAAGTTCTGTAGCTTTAATCTTATCGGATTTAGTCAGAACGATTTGATAAGACATCGCGGCTGTATCAAGCAGCTTTAAAACTTCCTCATCATTCTTTTTGATCCCATGGCGCGAATCAATCAGCAGATAAACCCGTTTAAGAGTAACCCGCCCACGCAAGTAGTCAAAAACGAGCTTAGTCCATTTTTCAACTTCAGTCTTAGGTGCTTTTGCATAGCCATATCCTGGCATATCAACAAGTGCTAACGGCGGTAGATCTTCTTGTGTGCCTTCAAAGCCTGATGGGACGAAATAGTTCAGCTGTTGTGTGCGGCCAGGTGTGTTTGACGTGCGCGCCAAACCTTTAACGTTTGTGAGCGCATTGATAAGCGAGGATTTACCAACATTTGAACGTCCTGCAAATGCGATCTCAGGCGGACCAGCAGATGGAAGAAATTTCATAGTGGGGACGGAAAGTACAAACTCCCAAGTCCGGTCAAAGGGCATAATTTTAGCCATTTCGGTGTCCTATCATGCCCTTCGCTAAAGCAAAATTACGTTAGTTTATTTTGCTTCGTCTTTTGATTTTTTGGAAAATAGCCCTCTGAGATTGTCCCAAAGTTCGATTTTTACACCCTGACGCTTCATAATGACGCCTTGCTGGAGGATCGACAATGTGTTGTTCCATGCCCAGTAGATCACAAGACCCGCAGGGAAGGTTGCCAACATAAACGTGAAGACAACAGGCATCCAGGTAAAGATCATCGCTTGTGTTGGATCTGGAGGTGTTGGGTTCATACGCATTTGTAAGAACATTGTGATACCCATGATCAATGGCCATACACCCAAGGCCAACAATCCACCGATAAGCGGCATTGCTGTTGGATCGTAAGGCAACAGACCAAACAAGTTAAACACTGATGTTGGATCTGGCGCAGACAAATCTTGGATCCAGCCAAAGAACGGCGCGTGGCGCATCTCGATCGAGACATAAAGCACTTTATAAAGCGCAAAGAACACTGGGATTTGCAGGAGGACCGGCCAACAACCAGCAACTGGGTTAATCTTCTCACGCTTATAAAGCTCCATCATGGATTTTTGCAGCGCTTGACGATCATCGCCATGTTGCTTTTTCAATTCTTCCATTTGCGGCTGAACTTTTTTCATGTTCGCCATGGATTTGTATGACTTGTTCGCCAATGGGAAGAAGATCAATTTCACAAGAACGGTTGTCACCAAAATCGATACACCGAAATTACCAAAGAGTAAGAAGAAGAAGTGCAATGCACTAAACATCGGTTTCGTGATGAAATAGAACCAACCCCAATCGATCATTAGATCAAATTGCTCGATATTCTGCTCTTCAGCGTAGACATCAATCTCTGGGGCGGTTTTTGCACCTGAGAAAATACGCGTGTTAAAATTAACGGTTGCGCCGGGTTCGATAATTTTAGCGTCAGAGACATAATCTGTCTGATAACTTGGAGACCCTTGGGCAAAATATCCAAAACGCGACTGGAAAGGATGCCCCTGTTCTGGAACAAGCGCAGCGGCCCAGTATTTATCTGTAATACCGATCCAACCAGTTGGTGTTTTTTGCGGAACGATAAGACCTTCTTCGGCATCTTCCACATCACCATAATCTATCTCTTGCAGGCCTTGCTCTCCCAAGAAGCCAATAAGACCTTCGTGAAGGATGTAGATGCCACTGGTTTGCGGTTTGTAAAGACGTTTGATGCGACCATAAGGGGACAATGATACTTGAGCGTCAGATGCATTTGTGACAGCATCATCGATTGTGAACAAGTAATTATCGTCAACACTGATGGTTCGATCAAACACCAAACCGCTGCCGTTATTGTAGTTCAGCACAAGCGGAGTTTCAGGTGTCAGTTTATCACCTGATTTTACAGTCCAAACTGTGCTCTCGCTCGGAACAGCCCCAGCTTCTTTTGCTGCGATAAAGCCCACTTCTGAGAAGTAGCCTTCATTTGCGTTCGATGGTGAAAACAAAACTACGTTCGGGCTTTCAGGGTCAATCGTCTCATGATAATTTTTAAGCGTAAGATCATCAAGGCGCGCACCTGTTAAGTTCAGCGAACCAGATAATGTTGGTGTTTCGATCTCAATACGTGCACCTGTCTCAGCCAATGCATCTTCACGCGCAATTGTCTGCGCTGCGGGAATGCCTTGTAAATTTGGTAATTGAGCCGTGTCGCCACCCGATGCGGTTGCAGAAGGAAGAGTGCTATCATTTGCAGCGGCTTCAGCCTGCTGCTCAATCAAAACTGCTTGGCGTGCTTGCTCTTCTTCTAAGCGTGGCGCGACATAAACGATTTGCCAGACGACAAATATAAGTACTGATAGGCCGATCGCCAGAAAATAATTACGACTGTTTTCCATTATTAATCCTTACACTCGGCAACACTATTTTTATGTTTTACGCCTGTCCGCGGGTTTCTATCAGAGTTTTTCTTACTTTTGAAGCG
>CAJQOR010000049.1 GCA_905479965.1 uncultured Rhizobiaceae group bacterium
ATCGCTTCATATTGTGAAGGTGTCGAAAAAAGCCTGGCCAATCAAATCAAAAGCAACCCAAATGCCAGTGCCATTGAAAAATTACATATTGCCGCGCGAACTCAATCTGAAACTGATTATTTCGAGCAGTCTTTAAGCTCAATGGGCGAGCAATCAAATGCATGCAAAATTGCAAAGGGTGCGATTAATAACGCAAACATCATCAAAGACATTATAGACCTCAAGCCTGATTTAGTGATTTGCTATGGCTCATCACTGATTAAATCTGAACTTCTCCAGAATTTCGAAGGCAAATTTTTAAACGTTCATCTAGGCTTGTCACCCTATTACCGCGGTGCTGGAACCAACATCTGGCCGCTTATCAATGGCGAGCCTGATATGGTTGGCGCGACTTTTATGTATATCGATGAAGGGATAGATACGGGCAGCATAATCCATCAAATTAGGGCTGATGTTTTTTTGGGTGACAGCCCTCACTCAATTGGCAATCGATTGATCAGCAAAATGACGCAAAGCTATATTGATCTTATTTTAAATTTTGATGGACTAACCAAGGAACAGCAACCAGTATCCGATGGTAAATTATACCTACAAAAGCATTTTGATGAAAGTGCATGCAGAGAGCTCTACGATCAACTTGGTGATGGAATGATCGAAGACTACATCCTTGGATATGACGCGAGTAAATTGCCATACATCGTCAGCAATCAAGGTATAACATCTCAATGAAATCGGTCATGTATCATTATGTCAGAGAGTTTGACGATAAACATCCAAATTTCCGTTTTTTAGACATTGAGAACTTCAGACGACAACTTGATTATTTTGAACAAAATTTTGGTTTTGTTGATCAAGACGAATGGCAAAAATTCTTAAACGGCGGCGAGATGCCAAAGCGGGAAGGAAAAGTTGTTTTAACCTTTGATGATGCGATGACTTGCCATTTTGATTATGTCTATCCAGAACTTGTAGCGCGTGGCCTATGGGGGACATTTTATGTGCCTAGCGCGCCCTACTCCAACAATAAGATACTAGATGTTCACCGAATACATTTGCTGTGCGGTGCGGTTGATGGATCTGAGTTATTCAACGAAGCTATGATGCGGATTGAAGACGATATGATCCCAGATAAAAAGCGGAAAGAATTTAAAGAAAAGACCTACACAAATCAGACCAATTATGAAGGTGTATCGGAATTCAAGCGCCTGTTGAATTACTTTATCGATTACAAACATCGCTCAGGCTTTATCGACGTTGTGAGTAAGGTTTTTAATTATGAGTTTTCAGCTAAATCATTTTACGTACAAAAAGAACAGCTGATGAAAATGCATAAAAACGGTATGATATTCGGCTCTCACACCGTGAGCCATCCGGTCATGAGCAAATTATCTAGATCAGCTCAAGAACAAGAGATTTGCTCATCTTTTGATTTCTTAAACTCGCTCGGTATCACGGATCATAAAACCTATTGCCATCCTTATGGTGGGTTTCATTCCTTTGATCAAAATACAATTGATATTTTAAATGAGAATAATGTTGCTTATTCATTTAACGTTGAACCTCGTGACATCACACGCCAAGATTTTCAATCAAACATACAGTGTCTACCCAGATATGACTGCAACCTATTTGAGCATGGAAGAGCGTCTTAATATCACGGGAAGTATTTTGAGTATGACCATGGCTCATTGGCAGATTGACGTTTAAAAATTGCGCGATCATGTAATCTGAATGGTTTATCCATCCAAAATTCAATATATGTCGGGGTAATCTTGTATCCGTTCCAATAATCTGGACGGTCAATTTTACCGAGTTTGAAACGCGCAGCCTGTTTTACCACGGCCATCTTTAAGTCATTACGGTGCGTAATTGGTCGAGATTGCTGGCTGGCCCAAGCGCCGATGCGGCTGCCTCGTGAACGAGATGCGAAATATGCGTCCGCCTCATCTTTAGAAACCTTTTCAACAGTCCCACGAATCCTAATTTGACGCTGCAATGATTTCCAGTGAAATACGCATGCAGCTTTCATATTATCTTCCAACTCGCTACCTTTTTGGGAGTGTGAGTTGGTATAAAATGTAAAGCCGGTTTGATCCATGCCTTTAAGTAAAACCATGCGGGCATTTGGCATACCATCATTGTCGACTGTTGCAATAGACATAGCGTTTGGATCATTAATCTCGTGCTTTTCCGCTAATTCCATCCACTGTTTAAACAAATCAAACGGTTCGGAATCCTCAATCAAATTTGAATCATTATCAAAAGCTTCATCAAGCCCATCGAATTCATTTTCCATTGGTCTAACCTCAATTTGTATTTTAGGATTTGTGCTGACATTAGTGATTTAAAATCCCCGCGCAACCCTGACCGGGATGTACATAAGGTCGCAATTGGAATTTACATTGTTGCTATAGATTATTAAGGCCGAATTTTTCAAGCAACTCAACAAGCATCTTGCCTGCCTGCACGCGGTGCTCTTTATGTACTTTGGCAGCAATATCGCTTTGCCCAGATTTGATTGCATCCAGCACTTTTCGGTGGTCTTCATTCGACTTTGTCGGGATGGGCCGTAATCTTAATGTCAGCATTCGGGCGCGCTTAACCTGATCGGTATACATGTCAAAGATATTGATGACACGATGGTTTTCACCTAACCGAACAAGTTCAGAGTGGAATTTATCATCAGCAATCGCCCAAGCTTCCAGGTCTTCATCTAAAAGTGCCGTTTCCATGTTTTGAATTGCTTTTTCGGCATCGTGAAATTCTTCATCAGCATGATTTTTTGTTGCCGCAAGTTCTGCGGACAAACATTCAAGTTCGGTCAAAACCTGGTAAATTTCGGTCATATCTTTGGGAGAAATCGCGAGAATTTTTACACCATGTCGTGGAACTACTGAAACCAAACCTTGCGCTTCCAATATGAGCGTTGCTTCTCTAACTGGTGTTCTGGACATGCCCAACAAACTCGCAAGCTCTGCCTCTAAGTGATTGGATCCAGCCTGTAACTTATTTGATAAAATCATGTCCTTGAGCGTATCAACTGCATGGAACGTATTCGGTTTCTTCTTTTGTGCAGCAAACTTTTCGGCCGCTTTTACATTCGTATTTTGCATAGTTTGTCTTTATGTCCCGAACACGTGAATTCATTTATCTAAAAGAGCATGATCTCGATTAATACAATGCTGATATATCCATAAACACAAAGCAGCTTTACGCACCAATTGCAATATTTACTCAGTATTTCAATGTGAAAACCGCAATAAATCATATCCAATAGAGCGTTAAATCTCTTCCTAATCAATAACATGAAGACCTCTCCAAAATTTTATCAATTAATAAATTTGACAATTTATTTATTAATGTATCCGTAATTTAACGACGATAATTTATTTAGGAGGAACTTATGAAAAATACAGTATTAAAGTTAGCGGCTGCGGCCGCAATTACGCTCGGACTAGGTAGCACAGCGATGTCTGCAGACTACCCTTTCCGTGACATCACAACGGCCGTTGTTTGGGGCGCTGGCGGAGGAACAGACTCCATCAACCGTATGATCATGGCAGAAATGGAAAAACATCTCCCCGTCGGCATCTCTGTGATCAACCAAACAGGCGGCGTTGCTGGTTCAAACGGCATGGTTTACGTCATGAACCAACCAGATGATGGTTACACAATGGTCGGACTATCTGAATCAAACGTGACAGCAGCGGTACAAGGTGGTTGGGATAATAAGTTTGAATTCTGGCATCCGTTTATTGTTGGTGGTTCACCAGATTTGATTTCGGTGCCTGCAAACTCACCATATAACACATTGGAAGAGTTGGTAGACGCTGCAAAAGCTGCACCAAACTCCATCCCAGCTGCAGCATCGGGTTCAGGTTCAATTCACCATCTTAACCTACTTGCAATCGAAAATGGCGCAGGTGCGAAATTCAAATTTATCCCTTATAAAGGCTCTGCACCTGGTCAAGAAGCAGCGATTGCAGGTGAAGTTGCGCTCGTCGTAACATCATTAGCAGAACAAGCACCACTGATCGCAGGAGGCAAACTAAAGCCATTGGCGATGTTAACACCCGATGCCGCTGATTTTAATGGTCAAACGATTCCATCAGCATTTTCAAGCTACGATGGTTTGGACAAATACCTTCCATTGAAACAAGCGATAGGTTTTGCACTCCACGCATCAGCGTCAGATGAAGCAAAAGCTGCGATCACCGCTGCATTTGATAAAGCTGTTGCATCTGATGTGGTTGCCGAATGGGCAAAAGCCAACAATTACGATGTATCAGGTCAATCGGGTGCAGAAGCTTCTGCAATTTTCTCAAAGTTAGAAAGCACATTTGCTTGGACACTTTGGGATCTAGGTGCTGCAAAAGTAGATCCAGCATCGCTTGGCATTGCAAAGCCATAACACAAAAAACCTAAATCCCCCCTGTAAGTTAGCTGCTGGCTGGTCGCTTCGATCAGCCAGCCGCATTTTCAAATTACAAACTATAAAGCGGAATCCAATGGAAGATAAAACCGTTCTAAGAACACGCGATTTTTGGACCTCTCTGGTCCTATTGTTGGTATCGGCCTTCTTCATTTATAAGACCACAGACATCCCATTTTTTGAAGCTAAATCGGCGGGCGTGGACACAGCAGAATGGTATAATTCTGCAGCATTAGTCCCCTACGGTATTTTCTATGCAATGCTGATTTTGTCTTTGGTTTTGCTGTATATATCAATCAAAGATGGCGGTGCAAAACGCGCGCTATCATTTGTCGGACTTGGATTTACTAAAAGTGAAACACTCAGAATTATCAGTGTTTCAGCAGTCTTATTATTCTACATATTCGGATTAGTCCCACGCGTCGACTTTATCATTGGGTCAGCTCTGATGATCACATGCCTTATATGGGGATTTCATAAAGGTGATCAAAAGGCCATGATGATCAGCGTTGGCTCTATCGCAATCGCATCCATATATAGCCTGATCG
>CAJQOR010000050.1 GCA_905479965.1 uncultured Rhizobiaceae group bacterium
CAATCATTCTCGTTTTGAACCACGCCTGTAGCTGTTGCAAAACCAGTTTCAACCGTATCGGCAAGCTCGAGCAATTTGTCAGCATCGGGTCCCGATAGCTTAATCTCGACAATGCCAGATTCAGATCCACCCATGGCAAGACGCTTAACCTTGTAGCGGGCCGTAGGGTGATTGGTGAGCAAATACCTTTGCGCGCGTTCTGCGGCGTGTACGGCACCTTCAAAATCAAAAGTATTTACCAGCAAAAACGCACTTGCTGTATTTGTGTCAGCGGGGTTAAGCGCAAGATAAAAGCGCGGGCCACCATCGCCGACATATGTCGTCACATTGTTGATTTCAGGATTGGTATCTGGATCATTAAGCCATTTGCTCACAGCCAACGCTTCCTGCTCGGTAGCTGAAATTGCTGTGCCGCGCGGCATATCGAGATAAACCAAAAATTGATTGCGCGCACCAAGTGGGAACATTTCGCTTTTAACGCCTGAAAACAAGCTGCCAGACAACATTACAAGGCCATAGCATGCGATGATAACCAAGATGGACACGCGCAGCGTCTTGCTCAATACATTGCCATAGATGCGCGTGATAGCGTTTTCTTTGGGCTCTTCGGCCCCATTGGCATTATTCTTTGAAAACCAAACGGCGAGAGCAGGCAGGATATATAAAGCCGTAATCCATGAACCGACCAGCATGGCACCCACAACGGCCCCAAGTGAGAAGCCGTATTCGCCCTCGGTGCCTTCTAAAATAAGAAGCGGTAAAAACGCTGATACTGTGGTAACAGATGCGACCGCCAAAGGAACCGAGAATTGTTTGCCAGCTGCAATGGCAGCATTATTGGCCGTTTCACCTTTAGCAATGCGGCCTTGAATATCTTCAACAACCACAAGACCATTATCGACCAGTAAGCCAAGTGAGATGATGATCGCTGCAATCGAGACTTGTTGTAATTCAATGGAAAGATACTGCATGCCCATCATCGCAAACATGACAGTAAATGGCACAATACAAGCGATGATAAAGGCGGACCGGAACCCAAGAAAAATTAACATGACCAATAAGACAACTGCAAATGTCTGCGCAACATTCATTAAAGCATCATTGATCGCGGTTGTGACTTTTTCTTCCTGAAAGGTGGCAAAATTATACGAGATTCCAATAGGTTGCGTTTGCTCATGTTTTAAGACAAGATCCTTGAGTAGACGGCCAATTTTTTGAATATCTTCGCCCTCGGTCATCTCAACGGCAACAGTGACCGCTGGTTTGCCATCAAAGTAGACCGGTTTTGACTTTGGATCCACATATCCGCGGCGCACATCAAGCAGATCTTTAAGGCGTACAAAACCGCTTAAACCTTGGATTTTGGTCAAGACCTCTTCAATGGCCTCAACGCTCTGTAAATCGCCATTGGCTTCTAAAATAAGACCCGTGCCTGCTGCATCAATTTCACCAGCAGGTAAAATGACATTTTGTGATTGTAAATCATTGAGAACCTGGCTGAGTTGCACACCCACAGCAGCAAGTTTACGCGAGTCTATTTCAAGCCAAATGCGCTCTTCTTGTTCACCATAGATCGTCACGCGGCCAACGCCGTCCATTGTGTAAACGTGATTACGTAATCGGTCGGCTGCATCATATATTTCGGTATGTGAAAACCCTTCACCCGTCACTGCAACGGAAGCAATGGCCACATCGCCATAATCTGTGTTAACAAACGGGCCTTTGGTACCATCAGGAAGATCACCGTCGAGATCTTCCATCTTGTTGCGAATTTCTTGAAAGACATTTTCAACATCGGCTTTCCCAACAGAATCATCAACATTTAGATTGATGCGCGCAGAACCCGTTGATATCAGCGTTTTGATTTCATCGATTTCAGCAATTTCACGTGCCTTTCGCTCAATCACCGTAACGATGAGGTCTTCCATGCGGTCAGGGGACATGCCCGGAAATTGAGCTGAAACAACGGCTGTTCTTTGGGTGATTGCTGGGTCTTCGCGTTTAGAAAGGCCAATATATGTGATCAGGCCCTGCAAGATCAGCGCAACCATGACCAAAATGGTCAACCGAGAATTGTTTATTCCAAACCGAGTTAGGAAATCCATGGTCGTTCTCCTATTCAGCGTCTGGCAAGAGTTTTACCTTTTGGCCTTCGCGCAGGAAAGATACTCCCGCCGACGCCACGCGTTCACCCGCTGATACCCCCTCAATTGCGATAAACTGATTTTCGCGGATGCCTCCGATTAGGATTTGGCGTTTTTTGACGGTACTTGTGGCTTCATCAAAGACATATATATCCGTTGGAGAAGGAGAGTTGGGTCCTCCGCCTTCAGCTATTTGTCCTTCAAATGGCAAGACGGTAAGCGGCAAAAGGAAACCAATACCAGTTGGGACAGGAAATTCGATTGAGACCTCAATCGCCATACCAGCTTTTAATTCAGGTGAAGATTCTGTGAGTTTGACCACCAAGGGGAATGAGGACACGGTGTCAGCGCGTGAACCTAATTCGCTGACAATACCTTTAAGCGTGACCGCCGGATTGTCAGCCAAACGGATTGTAACGTCTTTACCAACAACAAGTTGTTGAGATACCAGATAATTGACCGAGAGCGATGCCTCAAATCCATCTGCCTGATAAAAAGTTGCAACGGGTGTGCCGACAGCAACATTACCGAAGGATTCAACTTCAACCGAATTGATGATGCCATCAAACGGCGCTTTAAGATCAGCTTTTTCCAAATTGTCTGCTGCATTTTCTTCTTGTTTTTGCGCTTGTGCTAATTGCGCAGCATTGGCTTGCATTGCCGTGCGCGCATCATCAACACTGGCGCGCGTCACAGTGCCAGATTTCAGCAGTTCATCAAGTCTTGCAAAAGTCGCAGCACTGTTTTCTGCATTAACGCGTGATTGTTCTGTCGCAGCTTTTGCTGTCTCGAGTTGAATTTCCAAGGCTTTGCGATCAAGTGAAGCAATCACTTGGCCTTCGGTAATGCGTTGACCTACACTTAAATCAATTTGACCCAGTTTACCCGGCGTTTCAAAGGACAAGGTTGTCACCTGCGCCGGCTGCAATACGCTTGGGAAACGGCGAGTTGTTTGTTGCTCTTGCTCAGAGACCAAAACTGTTTTTAACCCCCGTACAATTTCGGCTTCATTTTGTGATTGTGGGTCATCAGAACATGCAGCAAGGGCGAGTGAACCAATGAGGGCAAAAGGGAGGAGGGTTTTTTTCATGACGAAAGGAGCCTAATTATTCGGTTATGGCTTGAAATCCTATAGCGCAGGCGATTGAACTGCAACGAATAAATCGCTTCATCAAGCTAAAATTGCTAGAGATATGAGCGTTAAGATACTGGTATATAATAACTTGAGCGATCGCTTCTGTTCGAACATTATAATAGAGCGCCAAATTAAGTGCGGTCACCCCTGCAGGTCCTGCTGAACCCAACAAAAACAAATCCCGTTGCGGTGAATGTGGGGCAATAAGCTCTAACGCCAACCAAACTGTAACTGGGAAAACGATGATTTTAATAGTCGAGAATATGGCGATTACTTTGTCTGGATTAAGCTTGGCTTCGCTCATAACAACCCCAAGCGAAAAGAGCGCAATTGGTGCAGCACCTGCACCTGCAAAGCCAACGAATGTGTCTAACGGGGCGGGGAGTGGCCACTCAGCAATGCTATATATCACGCCTAAAAACACACCAAGCAAAGTAGGCGTTGTAAATACTGTCGCGGCAACATTCTGCACGCTAAATTTACCCAAGCGAATGAGCTGAAGCGCGATCATAGCAAGTGCCATCCAGATGATCGCATCCAAAGTCACAATGGTTGATATGGGCAACACGCCATCAGCGCCATAAAGCAAAACTGAAATGGGTAGAACATACAGTGCGTTATTGGCAAAAATCCCCATAAACCCAAGAAGAATAGATTCACCGTTGCCGCGTTTAAAAAGCTTACGGGCAATGAGATAACCGAGCGAGAAAATGAGGCATTGTGATATTAAATAGGCTAAGACCGGTTGAATGCTAAATGTACTGATGGGGGCATTTGCGATTAGTCCAAATATGAAAATCGGCAACAGCACATTCATCGCAAATTTGTTGATCTGCCGCGCTTCATCAATGGTTGTTTTGCCAAGCTTTCCAGAGATGTATCCAATGACTGCGATCGCAAAAACAGGTAAAATTGGATCAGATAAAATCTGGAAAACTTGCATTACATACCTCTTGGTAAAGAATCGCGTTCAACATCGCATGTTATATACAGCTTTCAAAGAACTTGTTTTTATCTGTTTCAGATGAAAAGGCAGAATGCACGTGTTGTCTGATGGCTGCTAAGGCTTCGCGTGAAGATGCTTTCATACTGTCATAAGCTTGGAAATTATGCGGCATATCCTGCCAAATATCGAGTTTGATCTGCGCCCCGTTTTTTGATTGAATATCAGCAAATTCACAAATCATATCGTGCAGGATTTCTCGCCCCCCGCTTTGAAGGTATATCGGAGCTAAACCTTTGTAATCATGATAGATTGGTGAAAGTTCGTCGCGACCAAAAATCCCTTCGGGATCTAGCCATTTGCCAAACTGGAGCGCCATCCAACCTTGCACCAAATCATATTGATCGTTTGCATGAAGGCTTTCCCCGCGGTCGCCAATATCTGTCCAAGGGCAAAGGGCAATGCATAAACGCGGTTGCGGTTGGTTCCGCTTTTTCAATTGCTGCAGGAGCATCAACGCCATATGCCCCCCGGCGCTGTCGCCCATAATGACGATATTTTCAGCGCCCACTTTGGCAGATAAATACGCCCATGCCTTTAATGCATCATCTGATTGCGCAGGGTGAGGGTGTTCGGGAGTTAACCGGTATTGTGCCGCAAATAAATTGGTGTTTGTGTGATGCGATAACATTGCAGCAAAACGTGCGCTGATAGGACCATTAAACGTATACCCACCACCATGGAAATAAAGGATATGCGCTTGAGAAATTGCTTTTACAGGGCGATACCAAATGCCAGGGCACGTATTGCATGTTTGAGATGGGACAGCATATTGATCATCGGTCTCGGTTTGCACGCTGTTAAAAATCTGACGCCCAATTTTTATGTCGTAATGTTGCATGGCTTTGGTAAATTGATGGCGCCAGAAGCGTATGCCAATTTCTGTGTTGGCATCCCAATCGGGTACAATTTTTTGACCCAAAGCATGTCGCCCATAGGTTTGAATGGCTATTTTATTTAACCTCCAAAAACTTGTGAGACGTTTTAAGAATGATTCTGAAAATCGAATTTTAGGCATAAGCCATATCTCCATATTTTTTGGTGAGTATTTGCATCGATGGACTTTTGGCCTAAAATAATGTTGCGCTATAGAACGATTTCGACAATTAAGCAGAATGATGAAACCCAAGTCTTTTCTCTTGCAGCCACCCAAGAACCTATCCAGTTGCATTGCAGCTGCTGTGGTGCGAGATACCAGAGGCGCGCGCCTAAGCGTAGCAGATAGATATAATTATTTTCCTGCTAATCCACTGGTCTCCATATCGTTTGTGATGGAGGGGGCGCTGCAGACCTTCGATTTTGCCGGTAACAGGTTCAATCTCAGCTCAACTCAAGGCATGCCGCGCTTTTCAAAGATCGTGTCAACCGATCACCCAGTCATGAGTTGGAGTGAAGGGGATATTTTTGCCATCACAATAGGTTTTTTTCCCGATGCTTGGACGCAACTATGCGCAAAGGTCGGGGAAAATGAGTTACTCGAACATTTGCACAGTATGTTTTTATCACTTGATAGCACTCAACATTTAGATAGTTTTTGGTCCATAATTTGCAAAGATATTTTGGCCCATTGGCAGCTAAGTCGGGAAGATAATCCGTTGCCAGATTGGATGGGTTCTGATCGCTTAAGTGATTGGTCTTACTTCCTGATTTCAAGGCTTATGACATCTGAAACAGGTAAAAGCTTGCGTACGATTGAGCGCAGATTTAAACATTGGACTGGCATATCAAAACGGCAGATCAATCATTATACATCGATAGAAATGCTGCACGATCTGGTTACCAATAATCCTGAATTACAGCTTGCAGAACTTGCTGTTACATCTGGTTACGCAGATCAATCGCACATGGGTCGTGAGGTAAAACGCGTTACCGGTTTTTCGCCTGCCAAGATCAATCATCTTATAAAAACAGCTGAGCCTTTTTGGTGTTATCGCCTGTTAGGTGAACGATTTTAGTCAGTGATTGTCAAAAATGCTCCATTTGCGACAATAGATGGCGCGCATCATTTCCAGTAGCAAAGATTATGGCCAGCATAAGCAAAAAGCCATGTTTTGTTGCCATTTCTATTTGCAATTTTAAAAGTGATGCGAAAAGATGCAAACCAATTGTTGAACCAAAATTTGGAGTATTTTATGAAAATGATCAAACATGTTAGCTTAAGCCTTGCGGTACTTGCGTCTTCTACGGCAATAGCATTTGCAGATTGCGGAGAAGTCACATTCTCAGACGTGGGTTGGACTGATATCACAGCAACAACTGCGGCAACGACCACGGTGCTAGATGCTCTTGGTTATGAAACAGATGTTAAACTTCTATCTGTGCCTGTGACTTATGCGTCAATGGAAAAAGGTGATATCGACATTTTCCTAGGCAACTGGATGCCAACAATGGAAGGTGATATTGCCAAATATCGTGATGCAGGCACTGTTGATACCGTGCGTGCAAATCTTGAAGGTGCGAAATACACGCTCGCCACAAATGCTGCAGGCGCCGCGCTCGGCATCAAGACATTTGCCGATATTGCAACAAATCTGGATGCACTTGAAGGTAAGATCTACGGCATTGAGCCAGGTAATGATGGAAACCGTCTCATCCAAAGCATGATCGATGGCAATGCGTTTGGTCTTGAAGGTTTTGAAGTTGCAGAAAGCTCAGAGCAGGGCATGCTTGCACAAGTCGCGCGCGCTGACAAAAAAGAAGAAGCTGTTATCTTCTTAGGTTGGGAACCGCACCCGATGAATGCAAATTTTGACATGACATATCTTGAAGGTGGCGATGATTTCTTTGGTCCTAATTTAGGCGGTGCGACTGTGTTTACCAACACAAGTGCCGGCTATGTGGATAAATGTCCAAATGTTGGCAAATTGCTGACAAATCTTGATTTTACCCTCGCTATGGAGAATGAAATCATGGGCGCAATCTTAAACGATGGCGAAGATGCAAATGATGCTGCCGCTGCATGGCTTAAAGCGAACCCAGGTGTGTTGGATACTTGGCTTGCAGGCGTTACAACCAAAGACGGTGGTGATGGCATGGCTGCGGTTAAAACAGCTTTGGGACTATAATCACAACATCTTAAACTAAAAACACCCCCTCCATTTCGCACAATATAGCAAAATGGGTGGGGTTTATGGGCGGAATATATATGGAATGGTTGACGGAAACGAAAAT
>CAJQOR010000051.1 GCA_905479965.1 uncultured Rhizobiaceae group bacterium
TTTCAGATCCACGCCAAGCGATCGGGCGCACATAAGCATCTTTCAGTCCCTGACGTTTGAGCGCTTCAATACATGCTGCATCAATCTCATCCGCTGAGTAAGGAATTTCAAATCCAAGATAGTCTGCTGATTTGATCAATCGATCGGTATGCTCACGAAGTTTAAAAATCTCACCGCCATAAGCGCGTTCACCTTCAAACACCGAACTTGCGTAATGCAAGCCATGGCTTAACACATGAACTTTGGCATCCTTCCACTCGACAAATTTTCCATTAAACCAGATTTCACCATCCAGTTGATCAAACGGCGTTGATGCCATCTTATTTCCTCCAACGCATACAAAAAGCTGTTGCGCACCACAATTACACAAGCTCAATCGGACTACTGATTGATCGATTAGTTATATTTAAGGCGATTTTTGAAGTTTAATCAAAAAAATTGATCTCTCAAACATGCTTTAGATTAACAATCTGCGAAATATGTGTCAATAAGGCTGACGTATTATGTAAACTCTCGGAGCAGCGCATGCGTGGCGATAAAACACAAATGCTTGAAGTATCAGATACTGATGACGATCAGCTTGATAATTTTGAGATCGACTATGAAATCATTGAAGCTATGTTTTTTGCCTATCGCGATTTTGTCTCTGACCCTGATTTGGTTCTCAAGGAGTTTAAATTCGGCAGAGCGCATCACCGAATAATTCACTTTGTAAGCCGACAACCTGGCTTAACGGTCGCTGAATTACTCGACATTTTGAATATCACTAAGCAAAGCTTAGCTAAAGTTCTTAAACAACTTATTCAAACGGGCTTTATCAAACAAGAAACAGATCACGAAGATCGCAGACAGCGGCATTTATACACAACACAAAAAGGTCAAAAACTTGCCTTAAAGCTCTCCAAGCAACAATCTCGCCGAATCTCTCTTGCTCTTAAAGAAATGGCACCTGAGGATCGGAATACGATTTTGTCGTTTTTGAATGGGATGCACAACAAATAAGAAGGTGTGTCCCGGATATTAAACAAAGGATGGGATGCAAAATTGGTTGATGATGTGATTGATGATGGGGCTAAACATATCTTGGTGGTGGACGATGATACTCGAATTCGAGATCTATTAAGACGCTATCTTGCGTCAAGCGGTTTCAGAGTAACAACAGCATCAGATGCAAGCCAAGCAAGGCGAAAACTCGAAGGCATGGATTTTGATTTGCTGATTGTCGATGTCATGATGCCAGGTGAAAGTGGAATTTCGCTCACCAGCTCACTACACAAGATCAAAGAAGTACCGATATTAATGCTGACGGCCTTATCCGAGGTTGAATCTCGCATTTCTGGTCTGGAAGCTGGCGCCGACGACTATTTAGGCAAGCCATTTGACCCAAAAGAGTTAGTTCTACGCATAAATGCCATTTTAAGACGTGGCGGCACGCCAGAAACGCCGACCATTCAGCAAGTTATGTTCGGGCCTTATACTTATGTGTTAGAAACACGTGAGTTGAAAATGAATGGGGAAGCGGTTCATCTTACTGACCGTGAAAAAGAGCTCATGTCAATTTTCTCAAGCAAACCGGGGGAGACTATTCACCGGATGGAACTTGCGGGAGAAGATCAATCTGTTGGTGATCGAACCATCGATGTACAGATCAATCGACTTCGTCGCCGCATTGAAGACAATCCAGCAGAACCCACATGGCTGCAAACCGTTCGTGGCATCGGGTATCGCCTTGCGGTCGAATAATCATTTGAATAATTATTCGCTATCGGCAGTTTTATTTCAGTACCGTTTTGCTTTATAGCTAGAGGAAATGCTGGCTGGAGCAAAAGTTTATCTGAATGGCAACGATAGAATCAATAAGACGAGAGTATGAGCGTTATCCCCCAACGGGGATACGCCGTTACACACGATGGTTTCGTAGACGTGTCCCAACGGGCCTATACGCGCGCTCATTGTTGATTATCATCGTTCCGATGGTGTTGTTACAATCCGTTGTGGCATTTGTCTTCATAGAGCGCCACTGGCAAACGGTGACACAAAGACTATCAACGGCTGTAACACGAGACATCGCTGCAATTGTCGACATGCTTGCAACCTATCCTGAAGAAAAGAGCTACGATGAAATCGTCCGTATTGCACGCGATCGTTTGGATTTAAATATTTCTATCGAAAAAAGCACGACCCTACCCCCACCGCGTCCAAAGCCGTTCTTTTCAATTTTAGATCAAACACTGAGTGACGAGTTGACCAAACAAGTACAGCTCCCTTTTTGGATCGACACAGTGGGAGATTCAAATCTCGTTGAAATCCGCATTCAATTGGGACCAGAAGTTCTACAAGTCTTCGCTCGGCGCAGTCAGGCTTACGCGTCAAACACCCATATTTTCCTGTTATGGATGGTCGGCACATCTCTCGTTCTTTTGCTGATTTCAATTTTATTTCTACGCGGTCAAATCCGGCCGATTTTAAGACTGGCTGATGCAGCTGAAAGCTTCGGTAAAGGCCAACCCACACCGGAAGATTTTCGCCCAAGAGGGGCGGATGAAGTGCGGCGCGCGGGTCTTGCATTTATTCGCATGCGCGAGCGGATTGAAAAACAAATTGAACAAAGAACGGCAATGCTGTCAGGCGTCAGTCATGACTTGCGCACTGTTCTGACCCGTTTTCGTTTACAATTGGCAATTCTGGGTGACGATGAGGAGATCAAAAGCCTTGATCAAGATGTCAAAGATATGCAGTCTATGCTTGAGGGATATCTAGCCTTTACCAAAGGTGAAGCAGAGGAAGATTTCGGCTCAATTGATCTCAATGCCCTTGTTAGCAAACTTGAAAAAGACGGCAAACTACTCGGTAAAGAAA
>CAJQOR010000052.1 GCA_905479965.1 uncultured Rhizobiaceae group bacterium
GTATTTCTACATAGCTGTCATTGCTATCGGCTTCGCCTGACAAAAGAGATTCGATTTGTTGGCGTGCAGCTTCTGTTTGCAGAGCGCGCAAAGCGTCTTCAGCTTCTGTGACAATTTCATCATCGCCCTCTTCTTCACCCATTTCGATAAGTTCGGCATTATCAGAAATTTGGCTTTCCAAGCGTTTAAGACCATTGATAGAATCTTCCAAAAACTGACGTTCGCGCATCAGTTTTTGTGCTTCTGTAGGATCATCCCATAGTGTTGGGTCTTCAGCTTTATTGTTTAAAAAACCAAGACGCTTAATCGCCTGATCCCAGTCAAAGATGCCTCCTTAGCAAACCAATTGTTTGCTCTATGTCTTCAACGAGTGATTGGATTTCTGCGCGCATAATAAACTTCTAAGAACTGGACTAAATAGTATCTGGATAATTTGGGCGAACTTAATCACCAAACTACGCAAAGTAAAGCAAAGCTTGGTGACAATTAGCGTCTTTGGGAACAAACACACTTAGAACAATTCACTAGAACAACCCACCAGTGCCAGAACCCACTGCGCGGTTGGCTTGAGGCGAAACTTCTAAGATGGTGTCGCCCGTTGCAAAATCATCCATACCAATTACAGAAAAGATATCGGCTGGACCCGTACCTGGTTTAAAGGCTTCTTGGATGACATCGCCATCGCCTGCAAATGCTTCCATACCGGTTTTGCGGTTGATAGGAATGAATTTCATGCCTTGCGGGATGCGGAATTCAACAGGGCGCGAATCTTTTAGCGCTGTTGCCATGAAATCATTGAAAATCGGCGCAGCAATACCGCCACCTGTGTTACCGCGCCCCATCGGTCGAGGGGTATCATATCCAATATAAACACCAGCAACCAAATCCGGTGTGTAACCGACAAACCAAGCATCGCGCTCATCGTTTGTTGTGCCTGTCTTACCAGCTGTTGGTTGGTCAAGCTTGATCTTACCAGCTGCTGTGCCGCGTCTGACCACACCTTCCATCATAGATGTAATCTGGTAGGCCGTCATTGGATCAAGCACTTGCTCACGTGTGTCGGTGATCTCGGGCTCTTCTTGAGATAGCCATGCAGAAGCTGCACATGCATCGCAACGACGCTGACTTTCCTCGTGACGGAAAATTGTTTTGCCATAGCGGTTTTGAATACGGTCAATGAGTGATGGAGTGACTTGTTTGCCACCATTTGCCAGTACAGAATATGCAGACACCATGCGCATAACAGTTGTCTCGCCAGAGCCCAAAGACATCGCTAAAACTGGCAACATGTCATCATAAACACCAAAACGTTCAGCATATTCTGCAACAAGGTTCATGCCCATATCTTTGGCAAGGCGCACCGTCATCAAGTTACGTGATTTTTCAATGCCCAAACGAAGTGTGGATGGACCCGCGGAGCCACCGCCATAGTTTTTTGGCTTCCACAACTGCCCGCCTGAAACAAGTTCAATAGGTGCATCATTGACAACAGATGCTGGTGTATAGCCGTTATCAAGCGCTGCGGCGTAAACGAATGGTTTGAATGAAGATCCAGGCTGACGTTCTGCTTGTGTTGCCCGATTAAACTGACTTTGTGAAAACGAGAAGCCACCCACCATCGCAAGCACACGGCCCGTATGCGGGTCCATGGCGACTAGGCCGCCTTGGATTTCTGGTAACTGACGCAAACGCCAACTTTCCGCACCTTCATCATTTGTGCGTTGTTCTAGATAGACAACATCACCTGGTTTGATGATTTCAGCAACGGATTTAACCTTGCGGCGTTTTTCGTCTTTAGGTGCAACAGTATAGGCCCACCCCATTGTCTCGCCGGAAATAGACACTACATCACGCGCTTGGCGCACTTTACCTGCAACATCTTTGCCCGGGCGGACACCTAATTCGGCGCCATTATCAGTTGCCGATAGAACCACCGCCAATTTCCAGCTTGGCATATCATCAAGATCATCGATCTCGGAAAGTGTGGGTCCCCAATCTTCATTGATATCTATTGTGGCAACGGGTCCACGGAAGCCGCGTTTCTGATCAAAGGTCAAAAGTCCATTTTGCAAAGCGTTGCGCGCTGCAATTTGGGTGTCAGGATCAAGCGTTGTGCGCACTGATAAGCCACTTTCGTAAAGCGCGTCATCGCCAAAACGGGAAATCAAACGGCGACGAACTTCTTCTGCAAAATACTCAGATGCAAACAGGTAGTTACCACGCTGACGAGGATTTACATCAAGCGGACGCTCTTTGGCTTTTGTAGCTTCTTCGAAGGACACATATCCGTTATCAACCATGCGATCGATAACCCAGTTACGGCGTTCAATCGCAGCTTCTGTGTTGCGGAACGGATGATAATTGGAAGGTCCCTTCGGGAGCGCTGCCATATAAGCAATCTCATGAAGATCAAGCTCATTTACGGACTTATCAAAATATGTAAGCGCTGCACCAGCGATGCCATATGATCCTAAACCAAAGAAAATTTCATTTAAATAGAGCTCTAAGATACGATCTTTGCTATAAGCCTGCTCAATACGAAATGACAGGATCGCTTCTTTAATTTTGCGCTCAATGCGTTGTTCTGAGGTCAATAGGAAGTTTTTTGCGACCTGTTGCGTGATGGTGGACGCGCCAACTGGCCGACGACCTGTTCCATAATTTTGAATATTCACGACAACCGCACGCGCCAAACCAGTAAAATCAACACCGGTATGGGAATAAAAGTTTTTATCCTCA
>CAJQOR010000053.1 GCA_905479965.1 uncultured Rhizobiaceae group bacterium
TTCTAGCGGGCTTGAAATCACAACAAAGAAAATTGATTTCGATGGTTTTGATGCCGATTATCTCTTTGTTGTTGCAAGCTATAATTATGATCGTTTAGCCAATTCTAAAATAACCCGAAGCCTTAAACTCTTATCAGCCAAAACACAGGTTGTTGCAGGACTTGATACAGGTGCATGGCTGCTCGCATCCGCCGGGTTACTCGATGGAAAAGAGGCAACCATTCACCGCGAACTGCTCGATAGTTTTTCGGAAAAATTTTTGAAAACGAAAGTGGTCAATGCGCGTTTTGTTAGGGCAGAAAACTACATTACCTGCGGCGGTGCCATGGCGGCATTTGATCTTGCTTCTGCGTTGATAGCTGAACACTACGGGGAAGCAACTCGGCAAGATGTGCAAAGTTTCTTTCTTCATGAATTGGATGATAGAGCACGCCCATCAGAATTTGAGAGCGGAACCTTGATTGTAAAAACATGCCTTAAAATTATGGACGAACATATTGAAGAACCACTTTTGATCAAAGACATCGCATTTAAAATGAATATTGATCAGAAAAAGCTGCAGCGAAAATTTCTAAATGAGTTCGGAGCGACACCGCTTCAGGTCTATCGACATAAGAGACTAAATTTTGCGCGACTTCAGATATTGGGATCAAATCTACCCATCAGTGAAATTGCGGTACGTTGTGGCTATGAAAATGCCAGCGCAATGACAAGATCGTTTAAGGCTGAATTTGGCATCACACCAACGTCGCTGCGAAATTAAGTTCAGTTTGCAAATTAAATTTGTACCAAACCAACATTTGTGTTGAGGAAAAATTGCGCAAAAATTGGCCCACTTGCCGCGCCAATTGCTCTTGCATCTCGGCCAATGCTACCCGCTTCTGTAAGGGGTCGAATGAGGCCCCTTGCATCTTGATTAGCAAGATATCGTCTGGTCCGCTCGACCAATTCATCGCGCACATCTGACGGAAATGAACCATCAATCACAATCGCTTCAAAATCAATCACCGAACATGTGGACAGTGCAGCTTTTGCTAATTCCTGCGCCGTTTGACCAATCCATTGTTCGACATATCTTGAAATGCTCGACCAGTCTTGCGGTGACTTCCATAATATTTTGGGATCTATATCAACTTGCTCGAGCCTTTTTTCTAAAAGATGCAGCGAAGCAATATCAATTAATTGCCGGCTCTCGCCATTGGGTCCGATACTCCGCAACGAACCCAAGGCGCCGGCATTGCCTTGATGGCCTTCAAAAACAGAGTGATTTAAGACAACACCACCACCGATATAAGCTGCAACAAAGAAATAGGCGTAATCACGGAACTCTTTACCACGGCCATAAACATGTTCAGCCTTACAAGCTGCTGTTGCATCATTAGCAGGATGAATAGGTAAATCAGTGAGATTTGCGACTTCCTCAACCAGATTGATCTCGCTCCATGCTTTAAAGTCTTCATAACCGCCATCTTGTTTTTTGTAAGAATTGGTCAGTTCAAACGGCGCTGCAATACCCAATCCACAAATGCGATTTCTTTCGGCATCGCTTAATCCTTCAAGTAGTTTGTTCATACCCTCGGTGAGAAATTGAAAAATTTCCTCCGGCTGCGGACTTGGGTAATTAATGCTGATTTGATCTAGGATCGTCCCGGTAAAACCAATAAGAATGAGCTCAGAGCTTCGACGCCCGATCTTAAGACCAAGAGACAACACGCCTTTGGCCGCAAGCCCCATAGGGACAGATGGCTTTCCAACGCGCCCGCCTCGCTGTGGCTCACCGCGTTCTAGCAAACCGTCATTTTCTAACTTTCGGAGAATCACAGAGACCGTTTGAGAGGACAATCCCGCAAGCCGCGCAAGATCACTTCCGGGCATTGGACCGTTTCTCAAAAGCATCGAAAGCAATAGGCGTTCATTGTAGTCTCTTAAACCACTTTGATTCGCCCCTCCACTTAATGATCTAACCTTTGGCATGTTCATGCGATCTCTTTTATACAAAACTGTTCAAAGTTGAAAGATGCCATATTTAATTAATAAATCAACTTTATTTATTTATTGACATCGATACTTAAATTCTATTATGACAGTTACGTTCACACTAAAACAGCTCAGAATTCTGGCCCGTTTTGGTCATTCAGAGCATCAGGGAGGAAACTATGAAGAAAACTATTTTTGCAGCACTTGCTGTTTCGCTAGCTGCGTCCGCAGCTGCAATTGCACCCGCATCAGCTGATGGTCACGGGATATCAGCTTGCTTGATTACAAAAACAGACACCAACCCATTTTTCGTAAAAATGAAAGAAGGTGCCACTGCCAAAGCTGAAGAGCTTGGTATTTCACTTAAAAGCTTTGCAGGTAAAGTTGATGGCGACCACGAAACACAAGTGGCAGCGATTGAAACATGTATCGCAGATGGCGCTAAAGGCATATTGCTAACTGCATCAGACACATCTTCTATCGTGTCTTCTGTTGAGCAAGCGCGTGACGCTGGTCTTGTCGTTATTGCTCTTGATACACCGCTAGAGCCAATTGAATCTGCGGATGCAACATTTGCAACTGACAATTTCTTAGCTGGTGAGTTAATCGGTAAGTGGGCTGCAGCTTCACTTGGAGATGGCGCAAAGGACGCAAAAATTGCAATGCTTGATCTTGCTGTAAGCCAACCATCTGTTGGTGTGCTGCGTGACCAAGGTTTCCTGCAAGGCTTTGGTATTGATCTTGGTGACCCAAACAAATGGGGCGATGAAACAGATCCAAGAATTGTTGGTCACGATGTGACAGCTGGCAATGAAGAAGGTGGCCGTAAGGCGATGGAAAACCTTCTTGCTAGAGATCAAAACATCAATGTGGTTTACACAATTAACGAACCTGCAGCTGCTGGAGCTTATGAAGCACTAAAAGCTATTGGGCGTGAAAACGATGTTCTAATTGTTTCTGTCGATGGCGGTTGCCCTGGTGTTGATAACATTGCAGATGGCGTTATTGGAGCAACATCGCAACAATATCCGCTATTGATGGCGTCACTTGGTATTGAAGCGATTGCAGCATGGGCAAAAGATGGCATAAAGCCTACCCCTACCCCGGGCAAAAGCTTCTTTGATACAGGCGTTGCGCTGGTCACAGACACGCCAGCTGATGGGGTGGATT
>CAJQOR010000054.1 GCA_905479965.1 uncultured Rhizobiaceae group bacterium
CAAAGCACCAAACTGCACAGTCTCATCAACATAAACATCAAAGGTCGTAATGCGTCCGGTGATTTTGTCGATACCTGAAAATACGGCCACGGGATTTGTCAGCCGTTCAGCCGAAATGCTTGGAATAAGCTTGCTGCTTATTCCAAGCATTTCGGCTGAACGGCTGACAAATCCCGTGGCCGTATTTTCAGGTATCGACAAAATCACCGGACGCATTACGACCTTTGATGTTTATGTTGATGAGACTGTGCAGTTTGGTGCTTTGCAAGTGACACCGCGTGTTTGTTACACCCGCGATGAAACCGAAGCTCCGAAAACCACGACTTTTGTTGAAGTTGATGAAATTACGCTTGATCGAAAAATCCGACGTATATTCTCCGGTTGGATGTTTGCAGATTCGCCTGGATTAAACGCTGTCGACCATGCTGTTTATGACGTCTGGCTCGATGGTTGTAAGCAATCCTCAGATATTCCAGCGCCAAGTTGAATTCAGCGATTATCCTTTAATTTTAATATATACATTGCGCAGGTGAGACCGGATGAAATCATCAGTGATTTCTATGCTTTCGGGTGTGTTTAATCTTCACTTTGTTGAAGAATTTAGGTTTGTTGGGGCGCCAACTGCGATTTTGAGGCGATGATCGTATAATTCTGAAAATATTTGCTGACTATTTGACCATATTTTCGTAATTAAATGAATATTTTCAATTATTTAAAATTGTTATGGTATGATTGTAATTTTCTATTGAAAATACTAAAAAAATCGCGTAATTCTTAATCAGAAAACGGGAGACGCTGATTTTTAATCAGGGCCGAAGGAGCAACCGCCTCGGAAACTCTCAGGCACAACGGACCGTTTTTAAAAAATTAACTCTGGAGAGTGGCAATTTGCCCGCCGAAGGGATAGCGATCTCAGGCATCAGGACAGAGGAGGCATCTTTGTAAAACCATATGGGTTTTGCACAAAAGGTGCTGATTATTTCAGCCGGAATAGAGGAATAAGATGGCTGATTTGTTGAAAACCCCTTTATATGATTTCCACGTTGAATGTGGAGCTAAACTTGTTCCGTTTGCGGGGTATGAAATGCCCGTGCAATATCCTCTTGGTGTGATGAACGAGCATAAACATTGCCGAACGAATGCGGGCTTGTTTGACGTCAGCCATATGGGGCAGGTTTTAATCAAACCAAAATCAGGTGACATCGAAGATGCATGTCTGGCACTTGAAAAACTTGTTCCCATGGATATTTACGCACTCAAGCCAGGTCGCCAACGTTATGCATTTTTTACCAATGATAATGGCGGAATTCTTGATGATTTGATGATTGCAAATCGTGGAGATCATTTGTTCCTGGTGGTCAACGCTGCATGTAAAGATGCTGATATCGCGCATATGCGCAAATATCTTAGTGAGACATGCGATATTTCAGTCATTGAAGATCGTGCATTGGTGGCCTTACAAGGCCCAGACGCTGAGAAAGTATTATCCTCCTTTATTCCTAGCATGGCTGATCTTAAATTTATGGATGTGGTTATTGTCGATTTTGAGGGCATTGAGCTTTGGGTTTCGCGATCGGGCTATACTGGAGAAGATGGCTACGAGATTTCTATTCCATCTGATGGCGCCTCGGCGTTTGTATCTAAACTTGCGACCAATGAAC
This sequence comes from uncultured Rhizobiaceae group bacterium, assembly GCA_905479965.1. Next base: position 1,662 of record CAJQOR010000054.1, read on the forward strand.
GAGTTGAACCTATTGGTCTTGGTGCACGTGATAGCTTGCGCCTTGAAGGCGGGCTTTGCCTTTATGGCAATGATATTGATGAGAGCACGACACCTGTTGAGGCTGCGCTAACTTGGGCAATCCAAAAAGCAAGACGCGCAGGTGGCGCAAGGGAAGGTGGCTTCCCAGGAGCTGATGCAATCCTAGCCCAATTTGAAAATGGTGCGGGCAGAAAACGCGTTGGTTTCCTGCCAGAAGGTCGCGCGCCGATGCGCGCAGGGACAAAGCTATTTGTTTCGGAAACATCAAGCGACGAAATTGGTCAGATTACATCAGGCGGCTTTGGGCCATCGGTGAATAGTCCTGTTTCAATGGGCTATATTACAACAGAATTTAGCAGTGAAGGCACAAAGGTGTTTGCAGAAGTGCGCGGTAAACGCCTGCCAGCAACAATTGCCAAAATGCCATTCATTGTAGCAAACTTTAAAAGATAAACGAAGGAGAGAATTATGAAATATACTGAAGAACACGAATGGCTAAAGCCTGAAGGTGATGTTGTGATTGTGGGAATTACGCAGCATGCGGCTGATGCATTGGGCGAGTTGGTTTTTGTTGAGCTTCCAGATGTTGGCACCGAAGTTGAAAAAGGCGAAGAGATTGTTGTGATCGAAAGCGTGAAAGCTGCGTCCGATATTACCGCTCCTCTTGATGGTGAGATCACTGAAGTCAATCAAGCGATTGTCGATACGCCAACACTCGTCAACGAAGATCCAGCCGCGGCTGCTTGGTTTTTCAAAATGAAACTGAAAGATGCGAGCGAGATGGACGGATTGATGGACGAAGACGCTTATAAAGCGTTGATCGACTAGTTAAAGCCAGCTGGACCCCAAAGATATCAAGGAATTGCAATGAGTTACAATTTGACCGACTACCAACCTTATGATTTTGCCAATAGACGCCATATTGGGCCTTCTCCCAAAGAGATGGAGGACATGCTCAAAGTTGTCGGCGCGTCATCATTGGACGATCTAACGGATCAAACGGTGCCTGCAAGTATTCGCCAATCAAAGGCGTTAACATCTCCAGCAATGTCTGAAAATGAATTGCTAGATTTCATGCGCAAGGTCAGCCGAATGAATATTGTTGTGACCTCTCTGATTGGGCAGGGATATCATAACACGTTTACACCGCCGGCAATTCAACGCAATATTTTGGAAAATCCAGCATGGTATACCGCTTATACGCCTTACCAGCCGGAGATTTCGCAAGGTCGTCTTGAAGCTTTGCTGAATTTTCAAACAATGATGATTGATCTGACGGGTCTGGAAGTAGCAAACGCATCTTTGTTGGATGAATCAACTGCTTGTGCTGAAGCCATGACCATGGCGCAGCGTGTTGCAAAATCAAAAGCCAAAGCATTTTTCATCGATGAAAACTGCCATCCGCAAAACATTGATGTGATGCGCACACGCGCAGAACCTTTGGGTATTAAACTTATTATTGATAATCCTGAAAACCTTGATGCGACGCAAGTTTTTGGTGCGATTTTCCAATATCCTGGTACGCACGGGCATGTGTCAGATTTCACATCTAAAATGGATGAGTTGCATGCAGCAAAAGCCATTGGTGTGGTCTCAGCTGATCCTATGGCGCTCACACTGTTGAAGGAACCGGGTGCGATGGGTGCAGATATCGCCGTTGGTTCAACACAAAGATTTGGTGTGCCGCTTGGATATGGTGGTCCGCATGCGGCCTATATGGCAACGAAAGATGCCTTTAAGCGATCCATGCCAGGTCGAATTGTTGGTGTTTCGATCGATTCTCATGGCAACAAAGCCTATCGTTTAGCGCTACAAACACGGGAGCAGCACATTCGGCGAGAAAAAGCGACTTCAAACGTATGTACGGCCCAAGCGTTACTCGCTGTTATGGCCTCCATGTATGGCGTGTTCCATGGTCCGGATGGGTTAAAGGCGATTGCTCAACGCATTCATTTAAAAGCTTCACGATTAGCAAAAGGGCTTCAAACACTTGGGTTTGAGATTGAGCCGGTAACATTTTTTGATACGATCACGGTAAATGTAGGTGGATTGCAAAGCGTTGTGATGAAATCTGCTCTGAATGAAGGTGTGAATTTACGCGCGGTTAGTTCCGATAAAATTGGCATAACCGTTGATGAAATGACCAATGATGACACGTTAGAAGCTGTGTGGATGGCATTTGGTTTGGAAAGTAAAAACTTCCCAGCTAAAGCTGACTATCAATTGCCTGCAGACATGGAACGTCAATCTGATTTTATGACGCATTCAATTTTCCACATGAACCGATCAGAAGCTGAGATGACGCGTTATATGCGCCGTCTTGCAGACCGTGATCTTGCGCTTGATCGCGCAATGATCCCGCTTGGGTCCTGCACGATGAAACTTAACTCAGCGGCTGAGATGATGCCGATCAGCTGGTCCGGTTTTGCCAATATTCATCCATTTGTGCCGCAAGAGCAAACGCGTGGCTATCAATTGATGGTCAAAGATCTATCTGACAAATTGTGTGAGATCACTGGATATGACGGGATTTCCATGCAACCTAACTCTGGTGCGCAAGGTGAATATGCTGGTTTATTGGCCATTGCATCTTTTCATCGGTCAAATGATGAAGGGCATCGCGATATTTGCCTCATTCCTATGTCTGCGCATGGTACCAATCCAGCCAGTGCGCAAATGGTGGGCTATAAAGTTGTTCCGGTGAAAAGTTCAGATAATGGCGATATTGACGTTGATGACTTTAGAGCAAAAGCGCAGCAACATGCCGCAAATCTTGCTGCATGTATGATTACTTATCCTTCAACGCACGGTGTGTTTGAAGAGCGTGTGCGTGAAATTTGCGATATAACGCATGAATTTGGCGGACAGGTTTATATGGATGGTGCAAATATGAATGCGATGGTTGGCGTTTCCCAACCCGGTGATATTGGTTCTGACGTATCGCATTTAAACTTGCATAAAACGTTTTGTATTCCGCACGGTGGCGGTGGTCCTGGCATGGGTCCAATCGGCGTTAAAAAGCATTTGATCCCGCATTTACCAGGGCACCATACGCAAGGGAGTAAAGGGGCTGTATCTGGCGCGCCTTTTGGTTCAACTAGCTTATTGCCAATATCTTGGGCCTATTGCTTGATGATGGGTGGCGAAGGTCTTACCCGCGCAACAAAGTTTGCGATTTTAAATGCGAACTACATCGCAAAGCGTTTGGAAGATGCCTATCCTGTTCTTTATCGTGGACCGGGTGGTCGTATTGCCCATGAGTGCATCATTGATACACGTCCATTGGCTGAATTTGGTGTCAGCGTAGATGATGTTGCAAAACGTTTGATTGATTGCGGGTTTCATGCGCCAACAATGTCTTTCCCGGTTGCGGGCACATTGATGATTGAACCAACAGAATCAGAACCAAAAGCTGAACTTGATCGTTTTTGTGATGCAATGTTGGCTATACGTCAGGAAGCGCAAGATGTTGCCGATGGTAAATACCCAGTCGATAACAACCCGCTTTGCAATGCGCCACACACAATGAGTGATTTGGTCGGCGAGTGGGATCGCCCATATTCAAGAGAGCAGGGGTGTTTTCCTCCAGGTGCGTTTAAAGTTGATAAATACTGGGCACCGGTTAACCGGGTTGAC
>CAJQOR010000055.1 GCA_905479965.1 uncultured Rhizobiaceae group bacterium
ATTAAAACCTGCGGATCAGTAATTGTTGCTAACATGTGAATTCACCTTTCCGCTAAAGATCGAAATTGATCATTTTCTTCATGACCAAAACGCCAATTGTCATCCATAGGAGTGAAACACCAATGATGATATGACCACGAGGATCTGTAAATAAAAGCATGATGTAATCAGGGGCGGTAATATAGACTAGCCCCGTGACAATAAATGGTAATGCTCCGATGATGACGGCAGAAGCTTTCGCCTCCATGGAAAGCGCCTTCACCTTGGCTTTCATTTGTTTGCGAGCTCGAAGAACTGCTGACAAATTTCCCAAAGCTTCCGCTAAGTTACCGCCGGCTTGTGCTTGAATATTGATCACCACCGAGAAGAAATTTACCTCGGGCAATGGAACACGGTTAAACATACGCCCGCACGCTTCTGGGATGCTAAGTCCTACTTGCTGTGCTTCAACAACCCGAATAAATTCACCCTTAACTGGCTCAGCACCTTCAGATGCTATCAACCGTACGGCATCATTTAAAGGTAGGCCGGACTTGATAGAACGCACCATGACATCGAGTGCGTTTGGCAATTCGTTTAAAAATGCTTTGAACCTGCGGTTTCTAATGAAAGATAAAACCCACGCCGGCAAACCAAGAGACGAGACAAAAAATACACCAAAGGCGATTAAAATATCACCCGCAGCTACAAATGCTATTCCTCCCATAAAAACACCTGAGATAACGCCATATATGTAATATTGCTGCACGCTAATTGATAATCCAGCCTGGATAAGCTTGTCCTTAAGCTTCGGACTTGGTGCTTTTGCGGTTTTTTGCTTTTCTTCGAGTTCTTTAAGCGAATCTTGAACCGATTTTTTCCGCTTACTCATTTCATTCAAGCGGTCACTGGCAGCTTTTTTCTGGGCGACGTTTTGACTTCCAGACGACATTCTGGATAGTCTGGTTTCAGTCTTTCGCTCAGTATCGATACTTTGAAACATTAAACCATAAGCTAAAGCGCCAACAGCAACAGCAACCAAAACAATCAGCAGGATAACTTTAGGTTCTAAACCGAACATGTGTTCAACTCCGATTTTAAACAAGGCGCGATCATGAAGACGCTTCCATCTCGTCAAGTGCGTTTGCTAAACGCTCATCTTCGTTATACATCCGCGCGCGGTCCCAGAAGTAAGGCTTACCAATGCCTGTTGACCTATGCGCGCCGATCAAACGTCCATTTGCATCTTCGCCATCAACTTCAAACTTCATAAGGTCTTGTGTTACGATCACATCACCTTCCATCCCGGTGACTTCTGTAATGTGAGTAATGCGACGTGAACCATCTCTCAAGCGCGCTGCTTGGATGATCACATCAATTGACCCCGCCAGAATTTCACGTACTGTTTTAGCCGGCAAAGAAAATCCACCCATAGCGATCATGGATTCCATTCTGCTCAAGCACTCTCTTGGAGAGTTTGAGTGAATTGTACCCATTGAACCATCGTGACCTGTGTTCATCGCTTGAAGCAAATCAAACACCTCAGGTCCACGTACCTCACCAACGATGATGCGTTCAGGTCTCATCCGGAGACAGTTCTTGATCAGATCTGTCATGGTGATTTGGCCTTCACCTTCAATGTTTGGTGGGCGTGTTTCCAATCTTACGACATGTGGCTGTTGCAACTGAAGTTCGGCACTATCTTCGCATGTAATAATGCGTTCATCTTGATCAATATAGCCGGTTAAGCAATTGAGTAGTGTGGTTTTACCAGAGCCTGTACCGCCGGAGATTACGATATTACATCTCACGCGACCGATAATTTGCAAGAGGGCTGCACCCGCCGGTGTAATGGATCCAAAATTGACCAATTGATCAAGCGTCAGCTTATCCTTCTTAAATTTCCGGATTGTCAGTGCCGCTCCGTCAATTGCCAAAGGTGGCGCAATAACGTTCACACGAGAACCATCTGGTAATCGCGCATCACAAATCGGGCTGGATTCATCAACGCGGCGACCTACCTGGCTCACAATTCGCTGACAGATAGATAGCAATTGTCCATTATCGCGGAACCGAATGCGCGATTCTTCAACCTTACCGTCTACCTCAATATAGGTTTTACCTGCACCATTGACCATGATGTCGGCGATGTCATCTCGCGCTAGAAGTGGTTCGAGCGGCCCATAGCCAAGAACATCGTTACAAATATCATCGAGCAGCTCTTCTTGTTCTGCTATAGAAAGTGCAAAGTTTTTGATAGCGATAATATCATTGACGATATCACGAATTTCTTCACGCGCACTTTCAACATCAAGTTTAGCCAGTTGAGACAAATCGATCGTATCGATTAGCGCTGAAAACACCTGAGATTTTGTATCATAGTAGCTTTCATCACGCTCCGGCTCCACCGTTGGAGCAGGCGCTGTTGGCGGCGTTACTTTAATCTTCTTCACAACAGTCTTCGACGCGTCCTGAGACCCCGCTGAAGACTTTTGAGCTGGACTACTAGATTGAGACGCAGCCTCAACCCGGTCCATTACATTAATTGAACCCGATGAAGGCTTCCCGCCATTGCCACCACTACGTTTACCAAACATATAACTGCCTCAGAACCATGCTAATTTGTTTCAAATTACCGACCAAGTTTTGCCAACAAACCAGATATTGCACCACCTTTTTGCTTCTTGATCTGAGAGCGACCAGTCAGCACGTGAGCAATTTGTGAAAATGTTTCAGCCGTTGGCGATTTTGCGTCCATCTCAGCGATCATTCGACCACTGTTTGCTGCATCACCAAATAAAGCAGCATCAAATGGGATGACTGCTAATGGATCAACCTCAAACGGACTACAAAAATCTGAAACGCTGATTTCAGGTCTCTTTGGCATGCCAACCTGATTAAGGATCAAATGCGGCACAGGATCATTTGGGCGTGCCTGCGCCAAGGCATCAAAAATATTTTTAGCGTTTCGCAAATTGGCAAGATCAGGTGAAGCAATAACAACGACTTCATCAACTGCTGACAAAAGATTTAGCGTCCAAGAATTCCAACAGTGCGGAACGTCAAACACAGTCATCGGCGCAGAACGCTGCAATATCTCCAAAATCGGCATAAATGCGTCTTCATCAAGATCAAAGGTCCTGTCCATCATGGATGGTGCGGCCAACAAAGATAAATGCTCTGAACATTTTTCCAACAAACGGTCCATGAAGACTTCATCTATTCTATTTTGAGAATAAACAGCTTCGGCCGTTCCTTGAAGTGGATCGCGATCAAGATTTAGATTAGCCGTTCCATAAGCAAGATCTAAGTCTGCGAGAATAACACCGGAGGAGAATAAATCAGAAATTCCCCAACCACAATTATGCGCTAAGGTTGACGCGCCAACACCACCTTTTGCTCCGAAATATGCAACAGTTTTACCAACTGGATCCGCATCTGGATCAACAAAGATGGATGTCATTGTGTCAATAATATCTGACATGGACACAGGTTTGACCATATATTCTGCAATGCCGTTTTTAATCAACATGCGGTAAAGACCAATATCGTTATTGTCACCGATGATGACAACATGTGTATCACGATCACAAACATCCGCCAGATTTTGCAAATCATCCATCAGGTCAGACTGACCTCCGGACGCTTCTATGATCAAAAGATTTGGCGTTGGCGATGTTGAAAACATGCTCGACGCTGCCAGAATACTACCCTGATTAGCGCGCATGTTCACATTTAAAAGCCGCCGATCATTTGAACATTGATCCATTAAGTCAAGCAGGCTCGAGCTTTCGCAAAATGCATGAACTGATATGCGAGGTAATGGGCGGAGCTCTCTCAGCTCTTCGCCACTTGTTGCCACAGCATCTGGACCTAAGTCCTTGTCATTCATACTCGATTGAGCGTAATCAATACTGGTCATTTGCGATCTCCGATACAAGAACTTTCAACATCATCACACACCTATAGTTCCGCCCCATTTGTCTGATAATTTCCAATTGCTGTTGAGCGACGTGCTGCATCAACAGGCATTTGTCCTCTTGGTCGAACCAGATCTAGAGGGTTGGAGATTTGATTGGCGATATTGCTTTGTGTCGCACAGCCAAAATTGGAATATTGTTTATTTTCCGAACTGCCGGATAAAATATCGTCTTCCCACTTACCGCATTTCTCAGTTGACGCGGAAATTGCGCTATAAACCAAGCGAATAGGAGCTTGATCCCCATAGGTTTGCGCTTCGTAAGGAACGATTGTGACTTGCTTGCTCGCGACACCAAAATCCGAAAGTTTTTTCAGAACTTTTTGCGCATATGTTTTCGCTGTTTGCGCATTGCCTGAACCTGCCGGGCGCATAATTGTCATATACCCAGCATTTGAATTTAAATATTGCTGCGCAAAGCCCTTAATAATATCACCTGTTGCTGGTGTTAGACGATGTGAATATTTACCGACTGGCAAATCCAGTGTCTTATCCTGTTCTGCGATGACAATTGGGTGGCGCGTACGATAATCATCAGGTACGGCGCCCACTTCAATATGCTGAACACGCCCCGCACAACTTGTCAAAGCCATGGTTAAACACAACACAAATGGTGTCACAAATTTTGGCATGGAACGCTTTTTTGCATTCTTACCAGGTGTTGGGATGTTTAGCTGTTCTACGTGAATCATAATCCAACTCCTACTTAAAAATAAATCCGACAGAACCGTGATATCGGCCCTCTGGAAGTTCAGTTTCAACTTGTCCATAAACCCGATTTACTTTGCCTAAGAAGAAGCCGGCGCCATCGCTAGCGGGAGTAAAATTATCGTCTGGTTTTGAAAGCTCTTGCCGCGAAACAGGCTTCACCAAATATGGCGTTGCAATAATAACAAGCTCGTTTTCACTGCGCACAAAGTCGCGACTTCTAAATAATGAACCAAGAACCGGGATCTTTGAAAAGCCTGGATATCCCGACATTGCCTGACGGATATCGTCTTTGATTAAACCTGCGATGACAATTGAGCCACCTGATGGCAATTCTACAGATGTCTCAGCCTCGCGCTTACGGATTGACATAAATGTCGTGCCCGGAATGCTTCCGCCACCTGCCAAGGACGTCGCAGCTTCAAATGTCGGCTCAGAAACTTCAGTACGAATTTTCAAACTAATGCGACCAGGCCCTAAGACCAGTGGTGTAAAGTTTAATCTAATACCATATTCAATACGTTCATTTTCATAGGTCAGCGAGTTGTTTTCTGTATCGTAATTTTGACTGGTTGTTAGGTTAAACTCACCACCCACGTAAAAGGTTGCTGCCTCACCTGATATGGCGGTAAGGCTTGGCTCTGCCAATGTTCGCATAACACCGGCTCGTTCCATCGCATTGATGTAACTTGCAATGTCTAACCCACCGATTGAACCAGCTATACGGCCAAAATTGCCGTTCACAAGCGCCTTGCCTAAATTGGCAGGGTTATTGGAACTAAACGCCGTGCTGCCATTATATGTGCTCGTTGAGTTCACCCCCAACTGCTTTAGGATCTGGCGGCTCACTTCAGCAACTGTCACCTTGAGTGTGACCTGATCTTCACCATCAATGTTTAGCAAGTTTACGATTTGCGATGTTTGACGATCTTCAGCTGAAATCGCAGCATCACCTGTTTCACTTGTTAAAGATGTTACACGTGTTGTCGCTTCACCACCTTTAAGAAAGATTTCTGCCAATTGGGCAGCGCGCGCTGCATCCTGCGGGGTGCGCACTGATCCTGTCAAAACAATATTATCGGAGATAATCTCGACATTAATATTTGATTCGGGAATAAAACGCGCTAATTGTTGTTGCAAATTGGCGACATCGCGCTCTATTCGAAGGTCGATATTGATGATCTCCTCACCCCCGGCACCAAATATAAAAATATTGGTTTGACCAACAGATTTACCAAATAGATAAATTCTGCGAGATGTCCGTGTGACGGCATCAGCAAGTGACGGATCTGCAACCAAAATATCATGAGCATTTTTTGGTAAATCAATGACGATAGCCTTATTAAGGCCCAATGTCAGAGATCTCGAAACGCCCGCGCCGGTTTTACGGATTTTAAGGATTGAATTGTTTTTGGCAAACGCTTGCGCACCCAACCCAAAATCCGATCCAACAACAGCAAAACCTGTTAGCGCAAAACTGGACAACAAGGCCAGTTTACAAACTGAGAT